>JAFAAW010000072.1 GCA_023426365.1 Pseudomonadota bacterium | reverse complement strand
GATCTTGGCGTCGCGGCGAAGGGCCTCGACCAGCGTTTGCGAGGGGCAGAGGGTCTTGATGCCCAGCATCAGACCCCGCCCCCGCACCTCGGTCACCAATGCCCCATGGGGTTCGACCGCATGGCGAATCAGCGCCCGCGCCAAATCCCCCTTGCGCCGCACCTCGGCCAGAAAGGCGCCGTCATGAACGATATCCAGTACGGCGTTTGCGACCGCGACGGCCAGCGGATTGCCGCCGAAGGTGGAGCCGTGCGCCCCCGGCGCCATTCCCGCCGCCGCCGTGCGGGTGGCCAGGCAGGCGCCGATGGGGAACCCGCCGCCCAGGCCCTTGGCCAGGGTCATGATGTCGGGCGCCACGCCCATCGCCTGGTGGGCAAACAGGTGGCCGGTCCGTCCCAGGCCGCACTGGATCTCGTCGAAGATCAGCAGCAGGCCCAGGTCGTCACACAAATCCCGAACCCGGCGCAGGAAATCCGGGTCCAGCGGCCGGATGCCGCTTTCCCCCTGGATGGGTTCCAGCATGATCGCCGCCGTCTCGGGGCCGACGCCGGCGCGCACGGCGGCCATGTTGCCGGGCGGACACTGGTCGAAACCCTGCACCGCCGGGCCGAAGCCATCCAGGTATTTGGCATTGCCGCCGGCCGCCATGGTCGCCAGCGTGCGGCCATGGAAGGCGCCGGCGAAGGTCAGGATGCGCCAGCGCTCGGGCCGGCCGGCGGCGGCGTGGTGGCGGCGCGCGATCTTGATGGCGCATTCATTGGCTTCCGCCCCCGAATTGGCAAAGAAGGCCATGTCGGCAAAGCAGGCGGCGGCAAGGCGTTCGGCCAGCCGCTCGCCCTCGGGGACGCGGTAGACGTTGGACAGGTGCCACAGCTTGCGGCCCTGGCGTTCCAGCGCGGCGACCAGATGCGGATGGGAATAGCCCAGGGCATTGACCGCGATGCCGGCGCCGAAATCCAGATAGCGCTCGCCATCATCGGTGGTCAGCCACGCGCCCTCGCCATGGTCGAACACCATGGCAGCCCGCTGGAACACGGGAAGCAGGGCGCCGGTCATTGCGCCGCCTCGTGAACGACCTGACTTTGGAGGGCAATGACGGAGGTGTGCGGGGTGGTCATTCAGCCGCCTCCTTGCCCAGGGCCGACACGCCGGCGGACCGACGGCGCGGCAGGCGGCCGTTCAGCACCGCATAGGCGCCCAGGCCGATCACCAGTCCCCAGAACGCGCCGCCGATGCCGAACAGGCTGATCTTGGCCGAGGAGGCGAGGAAGGTGATCAGCGCCGCCTCGCGCGAGTTGGCATCGGCCATGGCGCCGGCCAGGCTGCCGCCGATGGCCCCCAAGAGCGCCAGCCCGGCCAGCGTGGTGATGAACGGCGCCGGCAGCGCCAGGAAGACGGCGGCCAGGGTGACGCCGAACACGCCGACCAGCACGTAGAACAGGCCGGCGGCAATACCCGCCACCCAGCGCTTGGCCGGGTCTTCGTGCGCTTCGCGCCCGGTGCAGATGGCCGCCGTGATCGCCGCCACGTTGAAGGCGTGCGAGCCGAACGGTGCCATCAGCAGCGACCCCAGCCCGGTCACCGTGACGATCGGATCGGCGCTGGTGTGAAAGCCGTCGTTGCGCAACACCAGCATGCCCGGCATGTACTGACCGCTCAGGGTGATCAGGAACAGCGGCAGCGCGACGCTCAGCACGGCATTCAGCGAGAATTCCGGCATGGTGAGGATGGGACCCGCCAGCTCCAGGCGCAGTGCCGACAGGTCGAGCCGGGCCTGCGCCAGCATGACCGCAAGGCCGAGCACCAGGATGCCCACGACCGCATAGCGGGCGGTGACGCGCTTGAGCGTCAAATAGGCCGCCACCAGAAGACCGACCAGCAGCGGATCAAGGGTGGCGCCGCCAAAGGCGTCGATGCCGAATTGCAGCAGAATGCCCGCCAGAAGGCCGGACGCCACGCCGGACGGGATCAGCCGGATGACCTTTTCGAAGCAGCCCGACAGGCCAAGCACGACGAAGGCCGCGGCCGAGAGCAGATAGGCGCCGACCGCCTCTGCATACGGGGTGGTGCCCAGCGCCGTGACCAGAAAGGCGGCCGCCGGGGTGGACCACGCGGTGATGACCGGCGCGCGGTGGCGCCAGCTCAGGTAAATGCCGGTCAGCCCCACGCCGACGGAGACCGACCACACCCACGAGGCGGTCAGCTCCGGGCTGAGACCGGCCGCCTTGGCGGCCTGGAACACCAGAATGAAGGTTCCGCCGTAATTCACGATGACGGAAATCAGCCCGGCAACCACCGGATGCAGCAGATCGCCGGGACGCAAGCGGCGCGGTGAGGAAGGGTGCGGCATGATCTTGTCGGGTCCTTGCAAGCCGGTGGCGCTGGCCACCCACGGCCTTGACTCCTAGCCCGAGAGCGGTCTGATGTTCCCCGCCATTCCCCGATAATCGGACAGACCAATTGTTCAAGCACTCGCAGATGGACTCGGTAAAGGCGGCGCTGGCCCACCCGGCACATGCTGGCCTGCCGCTTCACGCACGCATTCAGCGCGCGATCCGGCAACTGATCCTGGACGGCGCGCTGGGGCCGGGCCGGCCGCTGCCGGCCTCGCGCGCGTTGGCACAATCCCTGGGGGTGTCGCGCGACACCGTCGAGGCGGCCTACGCCCAGCTTCACGCCGAGGGCTTCATCGACCGCCGCGTCGGCAGCGGCAGCTATGTGGCGGAGATGAACGAGTTCTTTTCCAGCCCCCGGCTGTCGCGCCGCGACGCGCTGCTGCGCAACCAGGCCCCCAACCTGAGCCAAAGGGGGGCCGCCATGTTCCGCGGCGGCGGCGTGCGCGAACATCTTGCCCCCCGCCCCTTTGCCCCCGGCGTGCCGGAGACCCGCACCTTTCCCCTGCAATTATGGGAACGGCTGGAACGCCAGGTGCTCAAGGAGGTGGGCACCCGCGCCCTGGTGCATGGCGACCCGCAAGGGGCGGAGCCGCTGCGCCGCGCCATCGCCGATTATGTGAACCTGGAGCGCGGCGGGCGCGCCACCGCCGACCGCGTGGTGGTGCTGACCAGCTCGCAACAGGCGATGACGCTATGCGCCAACCTGTTGCTTGATCCCGGCGACCGCATCTACATCGAGGACCCCGCCTATTACGGCGCGCGCAAGGCGTTCGACGCCGCGGGGCTGGACTGCGTGCCCATCCGCGTGGACGGCCAGGGGCTGGTGGTCGAGCAGCTTCGCGAGGACCCGCACCCGGCCAAGGCGGTTTTCCTGACGCCATCCCACCAGTTTCCCACCGGAGCGACGCTGACGCTGGACCGCCGCCTGGGCCTGATCGAATGGGCAGCGCAGCACCAGGCGTGGATCATCGAGGACGATTACGACAGCGAATTCCATTACGCCGGCAAGCCGACCGCCTGTGTGCAGGGTCTCGACCAGCACGACCGCACCATCTATATCGGCACCTTCACCAAGTCTCTGTTCCCCAGCCTGCGCATCGGCTACGTCGTGCTGCCGCCGCCGCTGGTCAAGCCGATGACGGTGGCGCGCACCCTGCTGGACGGCCATACCGCGTCGATCACCCAACTGACGCTGGCCCGCTTCATGGAAGGCGGGCATTTCGGCGCCCAAGTCCGCGCCATGCGCGCCGTCTATGCCCAGCGGCTGGAATTGCTGGCGGGGTTGGTGCGCACGCATCTGGCCGCCTTCGTCGAACCGCGCGTGCCTGTCGGCGGGCTGCAACTGTCCTGCGCGCTGAAGGCTGGCATCCCCGAACGGGCCGCCATCGACGCCGCGCGGCGGGTCGGCGTCGAGCTTTTGGGCCTGTCGGGGCTGCATGCCTCGGGCAATGGCCGGGCCGGCTTCCTGATGGGCTTTGCCGCCTACGACCCGGCGGAACTGGAAACGGCGGTCAAGAAGCTGGCCGGCGCGCTTCAGGGCATCCGGGACGGCTGATCCGGCCAACAGGGCGACAATGGCCTGCCCCACAGCTTCAAAGTGGCGGGGCATATCAGACCACTCGCATGCTAAGTGCTGGCGAACCACCCGCCGGCACGGCACCCGCCGGCACTGCGAAGGAGATCAGCCATGGCCACCCTGTCCCAAACCGCCACCCCCCAAGGCGTTGACGCCGCAGCCCTGGCGGAGGCCGATCCGAGCATCTTTGCCGCGATCGCCGCCGAGACCCAGCGCCAGCGCCAGTCCATTGAGCTGATCGCGTCCGAGAACTTCGTGAGCCGGGCGGTGCTGGACGCGCAAGGCTCGGCCCTCACCAACAAATACGCCGAGGGCTATCCGCACCGGCGCTATTACGGCGGCTGCACCCATGTGGACGTGGTCGAGGACCTGGCCATCGACCGCCTGAAGCAGTTGTTCGACTGCGCGCACGCCAACGTGCAGCCCCATTCCGGCAGCCAGGCCAACCAGTCGGTGCTGTTGGCCCTGCTGGCGCCGGGCGACACCATCCTGGGGCTTGATCTCAAGGCCGGCGGGCATCTGACCCACGGGGCGGTCATCAACCTGTCGGGGCGATGGTTCAACGCCGTCGGCTACGGCGTCGATCCCGAAACCCACCTGATCGACATGGACGAGGTCGAGCGCCTGGCCCAGGCGCACCGCCCGCGCCTGCTGATCGCCGGCGGTTCGGCCTATCCGCGCGTGCTGGATTTCGCCCGCTTCCGCCGCATCGCCGATGCGGTGGGCGCGATCCTGCTGGTGGACATGGCCCACTTCGCCGGGCTGGTGGCGGGTGGCGCCTATCCGTCGCCCGTGCCCTTCGCCCACGTGATCACCTCGACCACCCACAAGACCTTGCGCGGCCCGCGCGGCGGCTTCGTGCTGAGCAACGATCCCGACATCGCCAGGAAGATCAATTCCGCCATCTTTCCCGGCCTGCAGGGCGGCCCGCTGATGCATGTGATCGCGGCCAAGGCGGTGGCTTTCGGCGAGGCGCTGCGGCCGTCCTTCGCCACCTATGCCCGCACCGTGGTGGAAAACTGCCAGGTGCTGGCGCAGGCGCTGATCGACGGCGGGCTGAAGATCACCACCGGCGGCACCGACTGCCACCTTGCCGTGGTCGATCTGCGGCCGCTGGGGGTGACCGGCAACGTGGCCGAAAAGGCCCTGGAATCGGTGGGACTCACGCTCAACAAGAACGCCATTCCCAACGACCCGGAAAAGCCCATGGTCACCTCGGGCATCCGGGTCGGCAGCGCCGCCGGAACCTCGCGCGGGTTCGGCGCCGGCGAGTACCGCCAGATCGCCGGCATGATCCTGGACACCCTGCGCGCGGTCGACGCCGGCACCCTGGACGGCGAACGGGCCAGCATCGGCCAGCGCGTGCGCACCCTGGCCGATCGCTTCCCCCTGCCCTACTGAGGAGAGCGCCCATGGACAGCGGCCTTGCGCGCGACGATCTTGCCCGTTTCGATCCCGACCCGGCGGCGGCCTTCGCCGCCAATCTGGCGGCCGTCCAGGCCCGCATCGCCGCCGCCTGCCGCCGCGCGGGCCGCGACCCTGGCGCAGTGCGCCTGCTGCCGGTCACCAAGACGGTGCCCGCCCCTATCCTTCGCCTGGCCGCCTCTGCCGGCATCATCGATTTCGGCGAGAACAAGCTGCAGGAGGCCCGCGACAAACAGGCGGAGCTGCGCGACCTGCCCATCCGCTGGAGCATCATCGGCCACCTGCAGACCAACAAGGTGAAATACCTGGTCCGCTTCGCCCACGAGTTCCATGCGCTCGACAGCCTGCGGCTGGCCGAGGAACTGAACCGCCGCCTGGAGGCCGAGGGGCGCGCCCTGGACGTCTTCGTCCAGGTCAACACCTCGGGCGAAGCCAGCAAGTTCGGCCTGCATCCCGACGACCTTGTGCCCTTTGTCGAGCGCCTGTCCGACTACCCGCGCCTGAGGCCGCGCGGCCTGATGACGCTGGCGGTGTTCAGCGCCGACCTCGAACGCGTGCGGGCCTGTTTCCGGCTGCTGCGGGCGCTGCGCGACCGGGCGGCCAGCATCGACCCCAACCTTGCCCAATTGTCCATGGGCATGTCCGGCGATTTCGAAACAGCCATCGCGGAAGGCGCCGACGTGGTGCGTGTCGGCCAGGCCATCTTCGGCGCGCGACCGACCCCGGATTCGTTTTACTGGCCGGAAGCCGCCGCCGGATAGAACATGTCCTGCCCGCGCGGCGCCTGAGCGGCCCCCGCAGGGGGGCGCCAGAGGCAGGCCTGGAGATGGTTCCGTGTGAACGAAAACAGCTCCAGCGGCCCGCCCGCCCCCACTCCTCGTTCCCCCTCGGCCCTGGCGAAAGCCGGGGCCTTTTCTTTTCTCCGCCGCTGCCGGCAACCGCCAACACCCCGCCGGGACATTGCCAAAGTAATGGCCCGAAAGGTGTAGGACATCCTTCGTCAGGGGTAACGCGTTACCCCACTTATCCCGCTTACAGAAAAGACTTCGTGCTGTAACATCCAGCAATACGGCGAACGCACAGAATTTTGCACTGCAACAATACTTTCAACGGCAGTAATCAGAAGACCACCAAAAAAGGGCGCACCTGCCTCCGTAGAACTACGCAGGGATGGGATGACAAGATCGGTTTTAGCCATTGGCGATGAATATTTCTCGACACAGGGGGCACGGACGATCCTTTCCATGTTGGGCTGCACCTTGGTCGGACCCGCACGGGACCTGGAGCATGCCCGCCATCTGGTGGCGACGGCGATGCCGCATGCGGCCATCTTGGATATCGAGCTGGGCCTGGACGGCGACCAGGGACAGCCTTTCGTGTTTTCGCTGGCGGACTTCCTGGCGGACCGGCAGATCCCGTTCGGGTTCGTCGCCGGGGCGGCGTGGCTGCGGACCATTCCCCAGCGCCATGCGCGCCGGCCGGTGGCCCGCAAGCCGTACGGCGTCACCCATATCGAGCGCCTGCTGAGCGGCTTGGGGTGCGTGCATCCCGGCAAGGCCCGGGCCTGAAGGATAAGGATCAAGGGAGGACGGCAGACATGGACCAGCCCATCTGGGACCTGCCCATCTGGTCGGATGGATACCGCATCGGCGACGACGCCATCGATTGCTGCCACCGGGACATGCTGACCGGCCTGGCCGCCATCGACGGCGCGATCCGCGAACTGGATTACGCCCGCGCCGAACGGCTGATCGAGGCGCTGGCCGACGCCAGCTCGATCCACGCCCAGTCCGAGGACGAATGCTTCGTGGGCGCGGATCATGGCTTTCCCCACGAAACCATCGACGAACAGATCGTCGCGCTGCGCAGCCATGTCCGCCGTCGCACCGCGCCGGAAGGGGTGGTGGGCATGATCGGCGCGCTGGGCCGCACCATGCTGTCGGACATTCATGCCGACCGCGTGGAGTTGGGCCGGGTCTGACGCGCCGACCGCCCGTGCCGAACCTCGCGGACTTCCGAACCACAAAAAAGGTTCATCGCGAATCAGCGGGGAAGTGCTGGTCATGGCCGGGCCTGACCCGGCCAGCCACGTTTGTCCGCAGGCAGCTCATCGAAAGGAAGGGGGGCAGGCGGCGCCGCGTGGGGCCCGGATCAAGTCCGGGCACGACGGATGAGTTGATGGGCAACCTTCCCCGCAATCCCGCGATGAACCCCCAAAAAAAGCCGGCGCAGCGCGCCGGCCTTAGTTTGTGGCGGAACCGCAGACCGCTCCGCCCGGGGTCAAGCCATCACTCCCACCGCCTGCTGGCGGTCGGGACCGGTCAGCACGAAGCGCGCCGCCTCGGTGCGCGTGTGCACGCCTAGCTTGCGGAAGATCGCCTTCACGTGGGATTTCACCGTCACTTCCTCGACCCGCAGCGCGCGGGCGATATGCTTGTTCGATGCCCCCGTCGCCACCAGCGCCAGAATCTCGTTCTGCCGCGGCGACAGCGCCGGCGTGCTCAGGCGCGGCTCCGCGCCAATGCGCAAGGCCCCGCCGATGGTGATCGACGGCACGAAGCGTTCCCCCCGCATCATCAACTGAATGGCGCAGACGATGGCCGAAGCCGACATGCTGCGCGGCATATAGCCGTCATAGCCGTGGTTGAGCCAGCGCATGGCCTCGTCCGGGTTGCCCGGCGCGCTGTACAGCGCCACCCGCGGCTGGCACGGCATCCGACCGCGAATCTCGGTCAAGGCTTCCTTGGCGGCCCCCAGATCGTAATCAATGAGTACCAGCGAAATGGACCCGATGCGGTCGCTCGCCGCAAAAACCTCCTCAAGGTTGTTCAAGCACATCGGGCTGGAATCAAAACTGGCATTTATGCTGGCGACTAGGCTGTCTTGGGCCAATCGGTTATCACCTGCCACGACAATAGTCATAGCGCCCCCCATTCACTTTGTGACGTCCTGTCTTTCCCCTGAACAGTAACACCCGTCGAACGATCGTCATATTATCCGCATGGATCACATGCTTTCGTCCGCCCGCGCCACCACGCGGGAAAATGTTGTGGTGCAGCAACGGCAATCGCACTGCTGGTAGACACAGGCCGCCCTCCCGTCCGCCCATCCCCCATCCATCCCCCATTTGGGGGAGGGCCAGGAGGATGGCCCTCTGCCTTGTCGTGCAACTCGGCGCGCAGGGATAATCCCCTTTCAGTTCCGACGCACGGCAGGGGAGCCGCCATGACCACCGCCATTGTTGCCGGTTTCGACAGGGGCACCAGCCATGCCCTGAGCGAGTTGGCCGCGGTTGCCAGTGAGCTTGAGGGCCTGTTCCTGGATGCCGGCAACGGCCTGGGCGATGCGGTGGAACGCTGGCGCACCATCGCCGATACCTTTGCCGCCCTGGCGCAACAATTCGACCGCGACGACATGCGGCACTGCATGGACGAGCTGGGCGCGGCCCTGGCGGTCGCGGCCACGCTGGGGGGGGCCGGCGGCGGCGACGTGCTGGCCCAATTGGGCGGGCTGGGCGGCGCCCTGGCGGCCTTGCGCGGCCGGCTGACCCGGCTGAGCCGGACCATCGCCGAGGTCAAGCTGGTGGCGCTGAATGCCAAGGTCGAGGCCGCCCACCTGGACCACGGCAGCACCGATTTCTCGGTGTTCACGCGCGAGATCGACCGGCTGGCGGCCGACGCCGCCAACGAACTTGCGGTGCTGGAAGGCGAATTGCGCGGGCTGGCCGAGCAGACCGCCGAAGCCCACCGCGCCCAGGCCGGCTTTGCCGAGGATCACGGCAACGAATTGATGGTGGTCACCCGCCGGCTGGACGAGCATCTGCGCAGGCTGTCGAACCAACGCCATCAGGTGGCCGAGGCGGCGACCTCGATCGGCGCCCGCTCGCGTCAGGCGGGCGACCGCGTCGGCCAGGCGGTCCTGGCGTTGCAGATCGGCGACATCACCCGTCAGCGCACCGAACACGTGATCGAGGCGCTGGAGGTGCTGGCCGGCCTGATGGGCGGCGCGGCCGATGGGATGGGCACCGACGACCGCGCCCAGGCCGGCGCGCTGGTGGCATCGTTGCAGGCGCGCCAACTGACCCACACCGCCGGCGACCTGGAGCAGGAGGCGGCCCGGGTGGCCGCCAGCCTGGGCGCGCTGGCGGACGAGACCGAGGCGATCGCCCAACTGGGCCGGGCCAGCTTCGGCGGCGACGGCGAACGGTCGTTCCTGGAAAACCTGGGCCGCGAGATCACCCATGTGGAGCAATTGCTGGGCGGCTATGCCGCCGCCCGCGCCCGCACCGGAACGACCATGACCGCCGTGGCCCGCGCCGCCGCCGCCATGGTCGCCCATGTGGAAGCGGTCCATTCCATCGAGGCGGACCTTAAGATCATGGCGCTGAATGCCTCGTTCAAATGCGCCCGCCTGGGCGATCGCGGCCGCACGCTGAGCGTGGTGGCGCAAAGCCTGCGCCAATTGGCGAACCGCACGGTCGAGGACGCCGCCGTGCTGATGAGCGGCTTGCGCGAGGCCATGACCACCGCCGAGGCGCTGGCGCGCGGCCAGGACGGCCAGGACGGCGACGCCATCGCCACGACGGTCGGCGGCCTTCGCAAGGCGGCCGGCGTGTTGGCGGCCACGGGGGTCGAACAGGGTGCCGCGCTGAGCGTGCTGGAATCCGACAGCCGGCGCGCGCAATCACAGCTGCGCGCGGTGGTCGGCGGCCTGGCGGCATCCGAGGGCTTTGCCCGCCGCCTGCGCGCGGTGGCCGACGATCTGGGCCGCAATGCCGCCGCCACCCCGGTGGCGGAGGATCGGGTCGATTACCTCAAGCAGGTGGTCCTGTCGCGGCTGTCGGGCAATTACACCATGGCCAGCGAACGCGCCCTGCACGACCTGTTCGGCGACGGCGAGGCCGCGACCGCGCCCCAGCCCGAGGAAACGGTGGACGTGGACGACCTGCTGTTCTGAGCGGGCGTTCAGGCGCCGTCGGCGCGCAGGATTTCCGCCGCCAACAGCTCCAGCGGCACCACCTTGCAGGCGCCGCCGCGGGCGATCGCCTCTTTCGGCATGCCGAACACGACGCACGATGCCTCGTCCTGGGCGATGGTCAGCGCGCCGGCGGCGCGCATCTCCAGCAGGCCGCTGGCGCCGTCGTCCCCCATGCCGGTCATCAGGATGCCCACCGCGTTGGCCCCGGCGTGATGGGCGGCCGAGCGGAACAGCACATCCACGGACGGCCGATGCCGCGACACCTGGGGGCCGTCCTTGATGGCCACGCTGTAGCGGGCGCCGCTGCGCTGCAGCAGCATGTGGCGGTTGCCCGGGGCGATCAGCACCCGGCCCCGCAGCACGCTGTCGCCGTCCTCGGCCTCCTTGACCTCGACCTCGCACAGGCCGTTCAGGCGGCGCGCGAAGGCGGCGGTGAAGCGTTCGGGCATGTGCTGCACCACCACGATGCCGGGGCAATCCACGGGCAGGCTTTCCAGCACCAGCCGCAGCGATTCGGTGCCGCCGGTCGAAGCGCCGACGCACACCACCTTTTCCGTGGTCCGCGCCATAGCGTGGGCGCCGGGCGGCGGCATCATCACGTCAGCGCTCAGCTTGCGCTCCACCATCCGGCGCCGCGCGCGCAGCGCATTGGCCTGGGGCAAGCGGGCCTGGGCGGCGGCACGCACGGTGTCGCACAGGGTGGCCGCCGTTTCCAGCAGCGACTGGCGCACGTCCATCTTGGGCTTGAGCACCACGTCCACCGCGCCGGCGTCCAGCGCCTGCATCAGGGTTTCCGACCCCTGTTCGGTCAGCGACGAGCACATGACCACGGGGATGGGCCGTTGCGCCATGATCTTGCGCAGGAAGGTGATGCCGTCCATGCGCGGCATCTCCACATCCAGCGTGATCACGTCGGGCAACACGTCGCGCATGCGGGTGGCGGCCACGAACGGGTCCGAGGCGGTTCCCACCACCTCGATCTCGGGGTCGCTGGACAGGATGTCGGCCAGGGTCTGCCGCACCGACGCGGAATCGTCCACGATCAGCACCTTGATCTTGCGTTTCATTCCGTCCCCCCCCCTCAGGCGCGGATGAACACCGTGGGCGCCACCTGCTCCACCGGCAGGGCCTGGCCGGCCACCGTCTCGGAATGCCCCAGGAACAGATAGCCGCCCGGCCGCAACGCGTCGCACAGCCGCGTCAGCACCCGCTGCTGCGTCGGCTTGTCGAAATAGATCAGCACGTTGCGGCAGAACACCACGTCCGCCGGCCGGTCCAGCGGATAGACGTCCTCCAGCAGGTTCATGCGGCTGAACCTGATCTTGGCGCGCAGTTCCGGCACCACCCGCATCTCGCGGCGGTCGCGGTCGCGCGCGCGCATCAGATACGCCCGGCGGTAATCGGGCGGCACCGGCGCCATCATCTCCTCGGGATAGATGCCCAGCGCCGCCTTGCCCAGCACCCGGGTGGAGATGTCGGTGGCCAGCACGGTGAAATCGAAATCCAGCCCCCGCCCCACCAGATCGGACAGCACCATGGCCAGGGTGTAAGGCTCCGCCCCCACCGAACAGGCGGAACTCCACACCACCAGTTGCCGGCGCCGGACCGAATTGCCGCCACCCAGCAGATGGGGCACGGCGTTGTCCGCCAGATAGCGGAAATGTTCGGGTTCACGGAAAAAATCGGTCTTGTTGGTGGTCACCGCGTCGATCAGGTGGATGGCCTCCTCCTCCAGCCCCTTGTCGTCGAACAGGTAGCGGCAGTACTGGTGGAAGTCGGTCATGTGCAGCGCCACCAGGCGGCGGCGAAGCCGCCCCTCCAGCATGGTCCGCTTGCTGTCCGGCATGCGGATGCCGCAATAGCCCTGGATGAAGCTGGCCAGGCGGTGGAAGTCAGGCTGGCTCAGCATTGGCCCGCGCCCCCAGCAGAGCGGTCTCGTCGGCGAACAGCCGCACCAGATCGAGCACGATGACGAAATCCTCGCCATGGCGGCCGATATGCTCGATGTAGTCCGAGTGCCACAGCCGCTCCACGTCGGGCGGCGGCGCGGCGGCGTCGCTGTCGAGCGCGGTGACCTCGTACACCCTGTCGGCCATCAGCCCCACATCCATGGGCCGCCCGGCCACGTCGCACTGCAACACCAGGATGCGGGTATGCAAGGTGTGCTGGGCGGCCGCCAGCCCCAGCTTGAGGCGCAGGTCGATGACCGGCACACCCCGGCCGCGCACGTCGATCAGTCCCAGCAGGTAGGGCGGCGCGTGCGGCAGATGGGTTATGGGCACCAGATCGAGGATCTCGCGCACCCGCTCCACCGCCACCGCGAACACCTCGTTGTCGATGCCAAGTGTGACGACTTGGCCGCAATGGCCCGTGGTTTTCGCGCCGCCGTCCATGGTTGGTCCTCCCCCTGCTCAGCACCGTTCGAATTCGGCGTCCTGCCCGTCGGGGCCGCCGGCACTGAGGTCGAAGGCGAAGCCGCTGCCGTTGGCCTTGCCGTTGGATTTGCCGTTGGGCTTGCGGGCCATGGCGGCGTGGGGCGGCAGCGCCGAGGCGACGGGGCGGACGGACGGACGCACCGCCGCCTCGACCGGCTTGCGCGCGGTGGCTTGCGGACGGCCGCGCGACTTGCCCCGGTCGTGGGTGTGGCCGCCATCGATGGTGAAGAAGGCGATGGTGTGCTGCAGCGATTCCGCCTGGGTCGCCAGTTCCTCGGACGTGGCCGACGCCTGTTCGGAGGCGCTGGCATTCTGCTGGGTCACCTTGTCCAATTGCTGAATCGCCTGATTGATCTGGTCGGCGCCGATATCCTGTTCGCGGCAGGCGGCGGTGATCTCCTCCACCAGTTCGGCGGTCTTCTTGATGTCGGGAACCAGCTTGCCCAGCATGTCGCCGGCATCCTGCGCCACCTTGACGGTGTCCGCCGACAGGCCGCTGATCTCGGCCGCCGCCGCCTGGCTGCGTTCGGCCAGCTTGCGCACCTCGGACGCCACCACGGCAAAGCCCTTGCCGTGTTCGCCGGCCCGCGCCGCCTCGACCGCCGCGTTCAGGGCCAACAGGTCGGTCTGGCGGGCGATTTCCTGCACGATGCCGATCTTTTCGGCGATGGTCTGCATGGCCTGAACCGCACGCGTCACCGCCTCGCCCGAAGCCTGGGCGTCCTTGGCCGACTGGCGCGCGATCTTTTCGGTCTGGCTGGCGTTTTCGGCGTTCTGGCGGATGTTGGCCGCCATTTCCTCCATGGACGCCGACGCCTGTTCGGTGGCCGACGCCTGTTCGGTGGCGCCTTGGCTCAACTGTTCGGAGCTGGCGGACAGTTCCTGGCTGCCGGCAGCCACGTTCTCGGCCGCCGAGGTGGCGTCGGCCACCACCTCGCGCAGCTTTTCCAGCATGGTTTCCAGGGCGATGCCCAGGGAATCCTTGTCGGACAGGCGCTTGGCCTGGACGGTCAGGTTGCCGCCGGCGATCTGGTCGGCGACGCTGGCGGTGTCGCGCAGATTGGCGGTCATGCGGTTGAGCGCGTCCACCAGGTCGCGGATTTCGTCGTTGCTGGACACCTGGATGCGCTGGTCGAGGTCGCCCAGCGCCACCCCGTTGGCCAGCGCCACCGCCTGACCCAGGCCGCGGCTGATGCTGACGGCCATCCAGGTGGCGGCGGCCACGCCGATCACCAGCGACACCAGCACCGAGGCGATCAGCATGGCGCGCGCCGAACTGGCGGCTTCGCTAGCGTTGGCGACGGCGGCGGTCATCAGCTCGCCGTTCAGGTCCAAGATCTCCGTCAGGATGGCGCTGGCCTTGGTGCGGGCCTCCAGCGCGGGACCGTTGGACAGTTCGAAGGCGCGGGTGTTGGAATTCTCGCGGTTCAACGCCAGGGCGTCCGAGTTGATCTTGGCCCAGCGGTCGAACTGGCTGCCGGCAAGGTCGATCTGGCGGCGCTCCTCCTCGCCCAGCAGCGGGCGCACCTGCTCGCGCAGGCGGCGGAATTCGCCCACCGCCTCAAGCGACGACCGTTCGTACGGCTCCATGCCGGCCACGTCGGTGTGCAGCAGGGCGTTCTTCTGGTCCTTGGCCGCTTCCATGGCGCTGCCAACCATGCGCTCCAAAAGCATCACCACACGGGCGCGGTCGCCCTGCCCCTCCAGGCGCTGGGTCAGCACGCGCAGGCCCTCGATCATGGGTTCGAACAGCGGCGCGCCGCTTTTCATCGCCAGATCGCGGGCGCGGATGTTGCTGTTCAGCCTGGCCAGTTCGCGCACCTTGTCCTGCACCGCCACATAGCGGTCCCATTCCGCGCCGAACGCGTCGATGCGCTTGCGGCCCTCCTCGGTCGCATAAGCGCGGTACTGCTCGCGCAAGGCCCGCATCTCGTCGCGCTGGGCCAGAAGCTCGCGGTCATAGCGCTCGATGCCGGCATCGGTGGCTTCGATGATCAGGGTCTTTTCGGTGGCGGCCACGGCGTTGAACGCGGCTTCCATGTTCTGCACCACGATGGAGCGCTTGACGGGGCCGTTGACCAGCGCCTCGGTGTTGCGGTCCAGCTCGCTCAGGCTGTTCACGCCGATGCCGGCAGCCACCGCCGACAGCACCAGCACCAGCCCGAACGACAAAGCGAGTTTCAGTTTTACCGACATGCGCATGGCAGCCCCCTTGGATCGTTCGGCGGTCAGGCAAGCGCCGGCTCGTGAGCCGGTTCGCCGGCGAGGCCGAGCGGAATGACGTCGTTGTTGGAGAACAGGCGGCCCACTTCGAGGACGATGATGAAATCATCCCCGCGTTTGCCGATGCAGCGGATCAGGTGCGGCGGCCAGCGCATGCCGATGCGCGGAGTTTCCTCCAGCGCGCCGGCGGCCACCTCCGTCACCTCGTAGACCTTGTCGGCCAGCAGGCCGAGGATGGTGGGTTCGCCGTCCAGGTCCATTTCCAGGACCAGGATGCGGCTGTCGATGGTGGGCGGGCGGCATTCCATGCCCAGCCGCACGCGCGGATCGGCCAAGGGCACCACCTTGCCGCGCACGTTGAGCAGGGCGCCCACCCACGACCGCGCCCCCGGCACCCGGGTGACGGGCACCATTTCCAGGATCTCATGCACCAGGGCGGCGTCGATGGCGAACACCTCGCCGTCCAGGCCCAGCGTCACCACCTCGAGCGTGCGGTTGCCCATCCACTGCGTCATGACCGCCCCTTTCACGAAACCTTGCGGACGTCGTCGCGCACCTGCCCCATCTCGATCAGGTGCGCCACGTCCAGGATCAACGCCACACCGCCATCACCCAGGATGGTGGCGCCGGAAAAGCTCTCGACGTCGGCATGCAGACGCGACAGCGACTTGATCACCGTCTGGTGGTCGCCGATCACCTCGTCCACCACCAGGCCGACGCGCTGGTCGCCTTCCGACACGATCACCACCTTCTGGTAGGGCGCGGCCGGCAGCGGCGAGACGAAGGTCTCGCGCAGGCGCAGGAACGGCACCAGCTCGCCGCGGATGTTGAGGAAGTTGCGCCCGCGCGAGCGGGCGTCGGCGTCGGTGGTCAGTTCCACGCATTCCTCCACCGCCGACAGCGGCAGCACGTAGCGGCCGTCGCCCACCCGCACCAGCAGGCCGTCGATGATGGCCAGCGTCAGCGGCAGCCTGAGGGTCACCACGGTGTGGCTGCCCGGCGTGCATTCCACTTCGACGGTGCCGCGCAGGGAATCGATGGTGCGCTTGACCACGTCCATGCCGACGCCGCGACCGGACACGCTGGTGACCTCGCGCACCGTGGAAAAGCCGGGCTGGAAGACCAGTTGGTAGAGTTCCGCGTCGGTCATCTGGGCATCGGCGGCGATCAGGCCGTTCTCGATGGCGCGGGCGCGGATGCGGACGGCATCCAGCCCACGGCCGTCGTCCTGGATCGAGATCAGCACCTGGGCGCCGGAATGCACCGCCGACAGATGGACCCGCCCGCGTGCCGGCTTGCCGGCGGCGGCGCGGCCGTCGGGGCTTTCCAGCCCGTGGTCGATGGCATTGCGCACCATATGGACCAGGGGATCGTTCAGCCGCTCGATGACCGTCTTGTCCAGCTCGGTGTCCTCGCCCGAGGTGGTCAGCTCGACCTCCTTGCCCAGGTCCTTGGACAGATCGTGGACCAGGCGGCGGAAGCGGCTGAACAGCGAGCCGATGGGCACCATGCGGATGCCCATGGTGGTGTCGCGCAATTCGGCGATCAGGCGCTCGATCTCCTCGGTCACCGCCTTGAGCGGGATGTCGTCGTGGCCGGCCACCAATTGCTTGAGCCGCGCCTGGCTGATCACCAGCTCGCCCACCCGGTCCATCAGCGCGTCCAGCCGGTCGGCCGACACCCGGATGCTTTCCTGGCTCTGGCCGCGCCGCTGGCCGATGGGTGCTACGGCGCGGGCATGGGCCTGCTCGGCCAGCGCCGCCTCGACCTGAGCGGGCGCCACCGCGGCCGTTTCCACCAGCAGCGTCCCCAGCATGGGACGCTGGGCCACCAGGGCGTCTTCCACCCGCTCCTCGCTCACGTCGCCGCGGTCCACCAGGATTTCGCCCAGGCGGCGGTCGGCGGCGGCGGGCACCCGTTCGATGCTCAGCTCCATGTCGTCGCGCACGAAGATGAAGACGTCCTCGATCTCGCCGCGCGGCCGGTCGGTGGTCAGCACCACCTCCCACCACAGGTACAGGCTGGTGGGGTCCAAGCGGTCCAGCGACGGCACCGCCTCGGTATGGGCGACCACGGTGCAGGCGCCCAGCGCGCGCAATTCGTCCAGCAGCAGCAGCGGATTGGTGCCGGTCGCCAGGCAATCGGCGGGCAGCCGAATGGCGATGCGCCAGATCGCCGCCGCGCCGCAGCCATCCCCGGCCGCGCCCCCCATGGCGGGAACCGGCGGAGGGGCGCCACGCGGGGCCGGCGCCACGACATCTTCCAGGCGTTGCAGCAAGGTGGCACCGGCGGGATCGCTCTCGGCCACCGTGCCGTCGAGCAGGCCGCGCAGATGGTCCTTGGCCGCCAGCGCCAGCGCCACCAGATCGGGGGTGGCGGCCGCCGTGCCGTGGCGGACCAGGTCGAAGGCGGCTTCCAGGTGGTGGGCGAACGAGGCCAGCGCATCGAAGCCGAACATGGCGCCCGATCCCTTCAGCGTATGCAACGCGCGAAAGGCGGTGCCGATCGGCTCCATGTCGTCGGGGCGGGTTTCCATGTCCAAGAGGGCCTGTTCCAACTGCTCGAACAGGTCCTGCGCCTCCTGGCGGAAGGTATCGGCGGGATCGGCGGCCATCAGCCCAGCACCTTCTTCACGACCGCCAGCAATTGTTCCTGCTTGAACGGTTTGGTCAGCCAGCCGGTGGCGCCGGCCTCCTTGGCCTCGCGCTTCTTGGTCTCGTCGGATTCGGTGGTCAGGAAGACGATGGGCACGCCCTTGAAGCTGGACAGCGCCCGCAGGTTGCGGATCAGCGTCAGCCCGTCCATCACCGGCATGTTGAGGTCGGTGACCACCATGCTGGGCACGGCACTCCCCACCTTGTCGAGGGCGTCCTGGCCGTGCGCGGCCTCGACCACGTCATAGCCGGCACCGGCCAGGGTCAGGCGGACCATCTGGCGCATGCTGGCGGAATCGTCCACGGTCATGATGGTCTTGCTCATGGTGCGGCTCCGGTCCAGAACGGGTCGGCGGGATTGGCGGCGGCGACACCCGCGCGCTCGGCCACCCCCAGCAAAGCGGGCGACGGGGCCACCAGCCGAAGGCCGATCCCCAGCCGTTCGGCGCTGACGCGGGCCGCCAGCAACACTTGGAGGATGCTGACGTCGGCCTCCTCGACGCCCGAGCAGTCGATGGCGACATGGGTGGCGGAATGCAGATGCTGAGACAGCGACTCCAATGTCGCGTCAATGGTGCGCAATGTCTGGACCGGCTTCAGCACAAATCCATCGCCACATTCTGACAGTAAATCGCTTGGCATAAGGCACCCCCAGCCAGACCGTTGCAAGGACGGTAAGCCCGTGGATTACGCCAAGACAAGGATAAGTGGCCCCGTTCTGAATCGCCTTCGCCTTGCACACTTTAGGCGATTTGTGGGGATAGGGCCTCCTTCTTCCTGGGGATGGGCGATGACGTTCTCCCCCTTGCCGACCGCCCGCCTTCCATCCCATGAACGAGATACCCGCCCCCGGCCATGGCGCCATAATCGGGGCCGTTTCGGAACATGCGGGTCGCCATCATGCGCGTGGTCATCGTCGATGACAGTCCCAGTGCCATTCAGGCGTTGTCGCACATGCTCGCGCCGCTTCAGGGCTGCGAGGTGGTGACGTTCCACGACTCGGCGGTGGCGCTGCACTGGTGCCTGGACCACGCCGTGGATCTGGTGCTGGTGGACTATCACATGCCCGCACCCAACGGCCTGCAATTCATCCAGCGGCTCAGGGCGCACCGCCAGCGGGCCGATGTCCCGGTGATCATGGTCACTGCCTGCGACCAGCGCGAGATCCGCCACCAGGCGCTCAGGCTGGGCGCCACCGACTTTCTCACCAAGCCGGTGGACGAGGCGGAATTCCTGGCCCGCGTGCGCAACCTGCTGAAACTGCATCAGAGCCATCTGGCGCTGAGCGACCGCGCCCAATGGCTGGGCCACGAGGTGCGCAAGGCCACCAGCGCGCTGGTGGAGCGCGAGCGCGAGGCGGTGCTGATCCTGTCGCGCGCCGCCGAGTTCCGCGACCCCGAGACCGCCCACCATCTGGTGCGCATGGCCGGCTATTGCCGGATGATCGCCGAGGCGCGCGACCTGCCGGCCGAGATGGTGGATTTGATCTTCGCCGCCGCGCCCATGCACGACATCGGCAAGATCGGCATTCCCGACCACATCCTGCTGAAGCCGGGCCGGCTGACCCCGCACGAGGAGGAACTGATGCGCCGTCACGCCGCCTTCGGCGCCGACATCCTGTCGGGCAGTTCGTCGCCGCTGATCCAGATGGCCGCCACCATCGCGCGCAGCCACCACGAGCGCTTCGACGGCAGCGGCTATCCCGACCGCCTGCAGGGCCACGACATCCCGCTGGCGGGCCGGGTGGCCGCCCTGGCCGACGTGTTCGACGCGCTGACCAGCGAACGCCCGTACAAGGCGGCGTGGCCGCTGGAGCGGGCGCGCGACTACATCGTCGAGCAGCGCGGCCGTCATTTCGACCCCGATTGCGTGGATGCCTTCCTGCGGCAATGGCCGCTGGTGGAGGACATGGCCGCCCGCCAGAACGACCAGCCCGAGCCACCCAGCCATTCCGACCAGATGCTGGCCGAGGCCCGCAACTTCCTGTTCGGCACGCTGGGGGGATGACGCCCACATCCGCGGATCTTTGCCGGTCAGCGGAACCGCAGGAGGGGAGGTCAGGTGTCGGAGGTGAAGAAGCGCTCGGCCTGATCGGGGGCGACGGCGGGGCTGAACAGGAAACCCTGCACCTCGTCGCAGCCGAAGGCATGCAGGCAGTCCAGGTGGTCGCCGGTCTCGACGCCCTCGGCGATGGCGCGCATGCCCATGCGGTTGGCGATGGCGATCACCGCCTGGACGATGGCGGCATCGTCGGACGACCGTTCCACGTCGCGCACGAAGGACTGGTCGATCTTGATCTTGTCGATGGGAAAGCGCTTGAGATAGCTGAGCGACGAATAGCCGGTGCCGAAATCGTCGATGGACAATTGCACGCCCAGCGCCTTGAGGTCGTGCAGGATGGCGATGACGCGCTCGATGTCGTGCATCAGCACGCTTTCCGTCACCTCCAGCTCCAGCCAGCGCGGTTCCAGCCCGGTATCCGCCAGGATGGCGCGGACCATGGCGACCAGATCGGTCTGGCGGAACTGCACCGCCGACAGGTTGACCGCCATCACCACCGGCGGCAGGCCCATGTCCTGCCACGCCTTGTTCTGAAGGCAGGCCTGGCGCAGGACCCATTCCCCGATGGGGACGATCAGGCCGGTCTCCTCGGCGATGGGGATGAAACGGCCCGGCGGCACCATGCCGCCCTCGGGCGGCTGCCAGCGCAGCAGCGCCTCGAAGCCCACCAGCCGGCGGCTGGCGGTTTCAAATTGCGGCTGGTAGTGCAGCATCAGTTCCTGGCGCGGCAACGCCTTGCGCAGCTTGCCCTCGGTTTCCAGCCGCGCGGCGACGCGGGCGTTCATTTCGGTGGCGAAGAACTGATAGGTGTTGCGCCCCACCGCCTTGGCCTGATGCAGCGCGGTGTCGGCGTTCTTGAGCAGCGTACCCAGATCGGCACCGTCCGCCGGGAACAGCGCGATGCCGATGGAGGCGGTGGTCACCAACTCGCGCCCGTCGATCAGGAACGGCCGCGCCACGGTGTCCAGCAACTGGCCGGCGCGCTGCGCCACCAGCTCGCTGCCCTGCACCCCCTTGAGCAGGACCACGAATTCGTCGCCGCCCTGGCGGGTGACGGTATCGGTGTCGCGCAGGGCCGAGCGCAGCCGTTCGGCCAGCGCGCGCAGCAGGCGGTCGCCCACCTCGTGCCCCAGGGTGTCGTTGATGTTCTTGAAGTGGTCGAGATCGACCGCCAGCAGCGCCATGGGGCCATGCCCGTCGATGTCGCCCGGGCGCGGCAGATGGTCTTCCAGCAGGTGATGGTTGGGCAGGTCGGTCAGGCTGTCATGGGTGACCAGATAGCTGATGCGATCGTGCGAGAACTTGCGCGCCAGCCAGATCAGCCCCGCCAGCTCCACCGTCAGCGCCAGCAGGCTGACGGCATAGAACAGCGCCTTGCGCCACCACGCCGCCAGGAAATCCTGGGGCGCCAGGCCGATCAGCACCACGAAGGGCAGATGGCCGAGCTTGCGATAGGTGTATTCGCGCTCGACGCCGTCCACCCGCGACACCACGCTGTAGGTGCCGCTCTCGCGCCCCGCCTGCAGCCCCTCGATGATATGGGTCAGCGGATAGGCGCGCCCCAACTGGTTGGGATCGACCGGGTGGCGGGCCACCAGCCGCATGTCGGTGTCGTAAAGCGCGATCGACCCGTTCTGGCCGATGTTCAGGGTTTCGAACAGGAACTGGATGTGGTCGGCGCGGATGGCCGCCTGGGCCAGACCGGTGAAACGGCCGTCCGGCGCGGGCAGGCGGCGGCTGAGAACCATCACCCACTGGCCGGTGATGCGCGACATGATGGGTTCCGAGATCACCAGCCCGGTCTCGGGGTCGGATTTGTGGCGCAGGAAATAGTTGCGGTCGCCGACCTGGACGTTGGGCAGGGCCGCGCCGTCGCCCGCGCTCCAGCGCACCTTGCCGTCCGCATCCACGATCCGCAGGCTGAGCGCCTGCGCCTCGGGGATGCTGTCCATGCGCTGCAACAGGTCCCTGTTGGCGGCGGCACGGTCCGGCGCCGCCGCATCCGCCGCCATCTGGTCGGCATAGTCGCGCGCGGTCTGGCGCAGCACGATGTCGATCTTTTCCACCGACGAACTGAGATGCCGGTCCAGCAGGCGGGCCAGGTTGTCGGCATCGCGGAACATGGCGTCGTATTCGGCGTCGCGCGACGCCTTGAGGTCGTAGCCGAGCAGGATCGCGAAGCCGCCCCACAGGAACAGCAGCACGGTGGCCACCAGAAGCCGTTGCGAGAAGGCGGGGCCGGACTGGGCGGCAAGTGCGGGGGGCGTGGATTTGGCAGGCACGATGGGGAGAGGGGACACTTAGCCGAAGAGACGAGGCCCACCTAATACCATGGTATGATCGTTAGGGACAGGGACTGAGCCATGCTTGCACACCTGCCCGACCCCGCGTTGAAATCATGCCAGACGATCATGCGGCCGCCGCACGGTGCGGAACCAATATTCCTCGACCCGGTGGATCGCCTCGAAAAAGGATTCCATGTCCATGGGTTTGGTGACGAAGCCGGACGCACCCAGGGCATAGCTGTCCTCGATGTCGCGCCCGGCCAAGGACGTGGTCATCACCACCACCGGAATGGCCGCCAGCCTGGGGTCCGCCTTGATGGCGCGCAGGGTTTCCTGGCCGTTCATCTGCGGCATGTTGAGATCCAGCAGGATCAGGTCGGGCCGGTCGGGGCCGCTGCCCGCCTGATGCAGAAGGCTCAGCGCCTCGCGTCCGTTGGCGGCGGTGACGATCTGGCAGGGAAAGGACGATTCCGCCACCGCAAGCTGGATCATGCGGGTGTCGCCCGGATCGTCGTCCACCACCAAGATGCGATATTCGGGGATCATCACGCCACCTCGTCGATCACGGGAAAGGCAATGGTGAAGCACCCAGGGGGCGACGGTCGGCGCCATGGCCCGACCGGCACGCGGCACGGCGCACGGCACGGCACCGGGCGGCCGGGGCCATCGGACGCGGCGGCGCCGGCCGTCCCCCGACCTGTCGCCACCGGCCCGAGCCGGCCGTTTTCCCCATGACGGAACGCGTCCATGCCGCCGTTTCGCCCGTGTCCAGCATCAGGACACGAGCGCCCCTGGATTGATACTTTGGTCCAGGGGAATTAACACTTTTCGCCGTAAGGGTAAATGGAGCAGGCGAACGAGCCTCAGCCCACCTGTCCCTCGGCCAGGATGCGCTCCAGTTCGGCCACGCCCGCCGGCAGGTCGATCTTGGCGCCGGCCGCCCGCAGGGACGAGCCGAAGGCGTGCAGGGTGCGGAAGATGTGGTGCGCCCGGCATTGTTCGCCCATCTGGCCGATGCGCAGGATGTCGAGGCCGAAGGCGCCCGACACTTCGACGCGATAGACCTGCGACATGTGGTTGCGCACCGAATCGCCGTTCACGCCGGCGGGCAGTCGGATGCCGACCACGGAATTCAGGCGCGCGTCCTCGGGCACGAACAGGTCCAGGCCCATGGCCTGGACGCCGCCCTGGAGGGCGCGCGAGCTGGTCTCGTGGCGGTGGAAGCGGGCCGGCAGGGTTTCGGTGCAGATCAGGCGCAGCGCCTCGTGGATGGCCATGATGCCCGAGACGGGCGCGGTGTAGTGATAGGATTTCAGGTTCCAGAAGCGATCGGCCAGCCGCGCGTCCAGGCACCAATGGGCCATGGGGGCGTTGCGGCTTTCGATGCGCTTCCACGCCAGTTCGGAAAAGGCCAGCAGCGACACGCCGGGAATGGAGGACAGGCCCTTCTGGCCGCCGGTGATCACCGCGTCCACGCCCCAGGCGTCCATTTCCATGGGCATGGTGGACAGCGTGCACACGGCGTCCACCACCACCAGGCAATCGTACTTGCGGCCCACCGCCGCGATTTCCGGCAGATGGCGGTTCCACACGGTGTTCGAGGTCTCGCCCTGCACCAGGGTCAGCACGGCCGGGCGCTCGCGGCGGATGGCCTCCTCCACCAGGGCGGGATCGGCGGTCTCGGTCATGCCGATTTCCAGCGTCGCCACCTCGGCGCCGCAGCGCACCGCCATCTCGGCCAGCCGGCGGCTGAAATAGCCGTTGCACACGCTGAGCACCTTGGTGCCCGGCTCGACTAGGTTGCAGACGGCCATTTCCATGGCGCCCGAGGCCGGGCCGGCGACGCCCAGCACGCGCGCCGACTGGGTCTGGAAGACGTAGCGGGCCATCTCCTTCACCTGTTCGATGACCCGGTTCATGGTCTCGCCCAGATGGTTGATGACGATGGAATTGGCCTCGGCCACGCGGGCCGGGATCGGCACCGGGCCGGCCCCCATCATCAGCAGCGGCTCATCCGGCAGGATACGGTCCAGCGGCACGACGGCAGGCGGGCGATAGCGCATATGTCTCATGTCCTCGGCAAGGGGGAAGCGACATTCACAAACCCGCCCCCGCCCTGTCAAGGGCCGGTAGGTGTCAATCCGCCTTCTTCTACGCCCGCGTGGGGTCGCTGCGCCCGCCGCCGGCCTCGGCACGCTCCTCCACCTCGGTGATGTCGCCGTGGCTGTACAGATAGGTGTCCATCTGTGCGGCAAAGTCGGGATGGTTGCGCCGCAGCCATTCCAGGGTCATGCAGGCGTGCTCGATCTCCTCGCGCATGTTGTGCAGCAAGATGGCCTTGAGCTGCGGGTCGGCGCAGTCATCGGCGCGCTGGCGATACCAGTCCACCGCCTCCAGTTCCTCCATCAGCGAACGCAGGCATTGATGCAGGGTGATGGTCTCGCGCGACAGCTTGTCATAGGGCGCATGCCAGGCTTCGGCCATGAAAAATCCCCCGGTGAGTGTGGGTCACCGGGGGATATGGTCGGTGCGGGGCGGGCATGGAACCCGCCCCGGAAGGAGAAGCCCGCCCGCGCGGGGCCAGGGGCAACCGGCCGGAGACATGCGGCCAAGGTCAACCGGCCACGGTCAACCGGCCAGGGCGCGCTTGCGGTCCTCCACCACCTTGTCGGCGGCGCGGCCGGTCAGTTCCTGCAGGTGGTCGAACGCCCACAGGAAGGTGCCGACCCCCATGGTCAGCGACCGCAACTCCACGATCAGGTCGCCCATTTCCGCCTGCGGCAGATAGGCCGCCACCGCATCCCAGCCGGGCCAGCCCGGCTTGGCGTCATAGCCCAGGATCTGCCCGCGCCGGCCCGAGATGATGCGCTGGGCCTTGGAGGTGTATTCGGCGGGCACCGACACCTCGACCTTGAGGATGGGTTCCAGCAGGATCGGCTCGCATTGCGGCAAGCCCTCGGTCATGGCCAAACGGGCGGCGGTCTTGAACGCCATGTCCGAACTGTCCACGGCGTGGAAGCTGCCATCGGTCAGCGCCACCGCCACGTCCACCACCGGAAAGCCCAGCGGCCCCTGGCGCAGGAAGTCGCGCACGCCTTCCTCGACCGCCGGGATGTACTGGCGCGGGATGGCGCCGCCGACGATCCTGTCCTCGAAGGCGAAGCCGTGGCCGCGCGGCTGCGGCCGGATGCCGATGTGGACGTCGCCGAACTGGCCGTGCCCGCCCGACTGCTTCTTGTGGCGGCCATGCACCGTGGTCGGTTTGCGGATGGTCTCCTTGTAGGGGACGGTCGGCCGCGCCGTGGTCACCGCCAGATTGAACCGGCTTTTCAGCCGCTCGAGCGCGACCTGCAGGTGGATTTCGCCCTGCCCCCACAGCACCAGTTCGCTGAATTCCGCGCTCTGCTCCAGCCGGTAGGAGCCGTCTTCCTCCACCAGCTTGGCCAGCGCGCCGGTCAGCTTGACGTCGTCGCCCTTCTTCTCGGCGGCCAGCGCCAGACCGAACAGCGGCTCCAGCACGAAGGGGGGATCCGAGGCCAGCGGGGCGGCGCCGACGGTGGCGCCGGTGGCGACGTCCAGCTTGCCGAACGCCACCACCTCGCCCACGCCGGCCTTGGCCACCTTGGACAGCCCGCCGGGCGCCGGGCTGAACAGGCCGGAGATGCGCCCCGCCTCCACCGTCTGGTTGTCGGCGAACTCGCCGGCCAGGATGCGGGCAAAGGACAGCTTGCCCGTATGGGCGGCATGAAGGGTCTTGAACACCCGGGCCGAGGCGGCGCCACCGGCGTCGATGCCCAGGCGCGCGGCGGCAGCCTCGGGCGCCGGCACCTCGTGGCGCAGCGCCTTCCACAGCCGGGTGATGCCGGCGTCCGCCTCGGCCGAGCCGAAGAACACCGGCACGATCAGATCCTCGGCCAGGTCCTTGGCCAGATCGCCATAGACCTCCTCGTTCGGCGGCTGGACGTCCTCCAGCAGTTCCTCCATCAGGTGGTCGTCGTAATCGGCCAGATGTTCCAGCATTTCCTGGCGGGCCTGTCGTTCCTCGTCCTTCAGCGCGTCGGGGATCTGGATCAGGTCCGAGGTCTGGCCGGGGCGGTACTTGTAGGCCCGTTCGCTAACCAGATCGACGAAGCCGACCACCTTGTCGCCTTCGCGGATCGGCACCTCGCGCAGTACCAGCGGACGCTCGCTGACCGCCTGCAGCGCCTCCAGCGCCTCTTTCAGGCGGGCGCCGTTGCCGTCCACCTTGTTGATGAACAGCAGATGCGGGATGCGGCGTTCGTCCAGGAATTTCAGCAGCGGCGCCACCATGACCGCGCGCGCGGGGTCGGGTTCGACCACCACCACGGCCGCATCGACCACGGACAGCGCATTATAGGTGTCTTGCAGGAATTCCACCGAGCCGGGGCAATCGATCAGCGACCAGCGCTCGCCCAGGTAGTCGGTCACCGCCACGTTGGGCTCCACGCTCATCTGGCGGTGCCGGGCCTCGGGGCTGGAATCGCCGAAGGTGCTGCCGTCCTTGATGCGACCCTGGCGGGGGATGGCGCCGGCACGGAACAGCAGGGCCTCGAGCAGCGACGTCTTGCCGCCGCTGAACGGCCCCACCAGAGCGGCGGCACGGGGTTGGAGAGCACTTCTGCCGGTCATGAATTCCCTCCCTCAAGCAACCCATTCTGACCGGTCATGCTTTCAGGTGGCGAAAGAGCTGGCAAGGGGGAAAGGACGCGGGTCTGGCCTGTTTTTCGGGCAGTTGCCTAACCGGAAAGCCGCAGGCCGAAATCCACCACCCACGCCGCAGCGGCAGGGCCGGCCAGCCGGCGGGCATAGGACAGGTAGGTTTCGCGCATGATCTCGCTGATGATGCGCTGCACGCGGTTGTCGCGCATGCCGTGCTGACCGTCCAGCAGCGCCCACACCTCGCGCCGCTGGCACGGCACCCGGTCGGCCCGCCGTCCCAACTGGAACAACGCCAGCGCCTCCAGCGTCAGCAACGCGGCCAGGGCGTGCATGGCAAGCTGACGGTCGAAATGCAGCGCCGCCACCACCAGGGCGATCCCCAGCAACCCCAGCCCGGCGGCACGGCGCACCGAAAGGTCGGCGAAATAGCGAATGCGGTCCATGGCGGCACCTCGCATCTGTCATGGGAACCGCGGACGGCCCCTGCCTCACCCCAAGCAATTCGCGGGCCACACCCGATCGCGCCGCCAACGCCCGGCGATCCGCCCCCCCTGCCGGATCATGCCTGTTTCACATGGGAAGCAATGCTGACGATTCCATGGCTGGGATGCGACACATTGCGCAAGACAATACCGGGGCGCAAGACAATGCCGGGGCTTGCGACCGCCTGCGCCAGCAGCAGCCGGCGACCGCCTGCGCCAGCGGCGAAACCGCCGGAATGCCCGGCGCCGTCGCAAAGCAACAGGAAATTTGTGTGCTTTCTATTGTTTATGCTCCCCCCTCCCCACATGGGGAATCAGCGGGGAATTTCGGGAAGACGATCCCGCAATAGGCACCACCACGCACCACTTCGGATTGCTACGAAAGTGGGATTGCCCTACTTTTACAACCCATGATAAAAATGCGGACCGTTGAAATAACGATCGTGTTCCGCAATGTCCACTCATACATCGATGCCGCCCCCGTCCAGCCTCGAAACCGTCATCGAGCTGCTGAAGGGGGTGTCCGACAAGGTCGAGGGGTTGTCCCGCAAGGTCACTGAGACGCAGGAGAGCATCATGATCATCGGCGAAACCCTGAACACCCTGAGCGACCGGGTTGGAAAGATCGAGGAGCGGTTGGACGGCGTCGAAGGACGCCTGGACAACGTGGAGAAGGAAGTGGTCCTCGTGAAGAACCAGGTCGAAGTCCTGGGCAGATCCGCCGAGACCGCCCAGGACGATATGCTCAACGAAATCCACAAGGTGGGTGAGCGGGTCTCCATCATGGAAATCCAGCAACGGGCCAACATGGCTCAGGCGGTTGCGTATTCGCAATTCTCCGCGCACCCCCAGATCGCGGTGCACTCTTCCTCTTCCTCTCGCAACCAGACCCGCGTCCGCGGCATCTTCTGATTCCCGCCGTCCTTCGCGGACGGCACGAACGGGCGTGGAAGCTAACCCTGCAGCAGGCGCGACAGCCGGCTGCGGGGTTTCTTGTATTCTCACTCGATTGGAGAACACAACCCCAGCATATTCTGTTTGCAGTTGCACCGCGCCGACCCATGGGGCTATATACATCAAAAGGATGTATACCCGCCACATTGCGCGACCGGAGCAAGATGGAGACGAGCTTATCGCCCCCTCCCCTGGCAAGCATTGGGCTGGCCACTCTGCTGATGGGGATGACCGTGCTTCTCGACCGATTGTCGGACCTGCCCAGGGTGTGGGCGCTGTTACGGTTCGAATTCATGCTCCGCCTGCGCAGCTTTTACATGCCGTTTCATGTTCCCCGCCATCCGTTCCTGGTCTGGCGCCTCCACCCCATTTCCCGCCAGGAAGCGGAGCAAGCCAAGGACGGCACTGCGCGGGGACGGCTGCATCTGTGGGACGATGAATTTCGCCTGGTTCCGGATCGCCTGGTTTTCTACGACCTTGGCTTCGGCGTGATGTTCTGCGCGATCAGTTGGTTGGCATTGGACAGCGTGGCCTGGGGTGTGCTGTCGCTGATCGTGCTGTGGGTTGTGTTGCCAATTTTCCTGCAGATGGCGGTGATCCGTCCCGAGGTCTATATCGGCCTGGATGCCAGCGTGGCGCCCACCTTGCACCAATGGTTCGTGAACCTGCCGTCCCACACCGTGGCGTACGACAGCAAGGAGGGCGCGCCAGGCTGGTGGCGCCTGCTTTTCCACACGCTGCCCCATTACACCCGGCATCTTTGCCGCCGGTGGTTTTCCAAGAACCCTCCCGGCCTGCCATCCGCCGGCCTGAAAGCGCGCCTGCTGACCCCGTACCCGCGCGTTGACATCTATCTCTTTCCCAGCCCGAAGGCGTCGTTCTGGGTTGCGCTCCGCAGAACAACGCACCTGGCGTACCACATGCTGCGCAACCGGCTTTTCCTCCGCCCCCAGAACCCGGGCCTGCTGCGGGTCCGGCGCACCGATCCGGTCTACACCCAGGCCCTCAGCAGCCCGCAAGGCGCATTCCTGGCCTTGGCGATGGCCAGTCATTTCGCCGCCTCCGAGGAGAGCGGCACGGTGGTCAGCCGGGGCTTCCTGCGCTTTTTCCTGACATACTGCACCCCTTTGTGGTCGGCCTATCTATGGCTGGCGCTGACCGCGCTGACGTTCGGCAACATGTCGCCGGCCCTTACCATGATGGCCTTCGGCTGGGCAGCGATGTCGCTGTGGTTCGTGTTCAGCGCAGTCATCCGGTATGGCAGCTGGCTGGACCTGGTCAGTTCGCCGTTCACGTCGCTGCGCACCCTGCCCTATGCCCCCATCTGGCGTTCCTTGCCATGGCCGCCACCCACGTTGCACGTCGTGCGCGACCGATGGGTCCGACTGGCGTCGGTGACCATCACAGCCACCGGCTTGGCCCTGATGCTGGCCGCCTTCCAGGTTCTGCCGGCCGACAGCGACATGGCCAGTGCCGCCCAGAAATGGTGGAAGACGGTGCTGTTCAGCACCGACACGCCATCCTGAACGTCGCCATTGCCTCCCTTCGCCCCCCCTCCTTTCTGATCCGCTGCGGAACACCAGACGATGACCTTGTCTCAACTGCCCTCTCATACCCAAGACGTCGCCTGGCTGTTGTGGCTGGATACCCTTGAACGCCTGGACACGATCCTGCTGGAAATCCGGCACAGCCAGATCAACCTGATCCACACCTTGCGCACGCCCGAGCTTTACCAGCCATTGCGCTACGAAGAGGACTATCTGTGGGGCAGCTTCAGTGTCGGCGGCACCACCAAGTCCTGGCATATCCTGTTGGCGGAACCGACACAGGTGCGGCAGATCGAGCGCTGGGTCGCCGGATGGGTGGTCCCCTATCCCACTTACGGCGAAAGCCGGCAGAAAGCGGATAAGAAGGATTACGCGCCGATGTCGGAATTTTGCGATGGCGCGCGCCACCTCGAAATAGCCAACACGCTGCGCGAGCAGTTCGCCGAAAAGATCCACAATGGCCACTGGTCGGCCGACAACCGGCGCCTTTATCACGCCCTCAGCGCCTTGCAACTGCTCAAGGCCAACGTGTTACGCGACAAGCTGATCCTGTGCCGCTGGGGCATCAAGGCGCTGGCCTCGCGCCAGGATGTGCATGCCGCGCCACTGGCTGACCGCGAGCGCGTTCTCGGACGCTTCCTGCTGGTGCGCACGGCCATCATGGAACAGGCCCACCGCCACATCCAGAACCTGGGGGACCTCAAGGCCCAGTTCGACTCCGCGCTCGACCTGGGCATTCAGGACCACCCCAAGCCGATGACCCGCCGCCGGCGCGAACAGGGCCTTTACTCGGCGTATCTATCCGACCGCTGCCGCCAGTTGGGGGACATGCTGCAGGATTACCTGCTCAGCGGCTACCCGCCCTCGCGTCAGCCACCACGGTTCCAGGGTGCGCTTTACGCCCATCGCTGGTCCCATTCGGCCACGTCCAGCGCATCCGTGATGAAAGACGGCATCGGGCCGCAGGAATGGCGCCCTGGCGGGCGCGACACCGATCTGATCAACACCTCGTTCTGGATGCCCGATCGCCCGGACCTGCAATCGGTGATCGCCCACGAGGTCGCACACAACGCACTCCAGCACGCATACGGAAATCTCGAGCCTCATTTCCTGAGGGACGCCGAAGGAGCCTTTCCACGTCTGCTCCGCCTGCTCTCCGCCGTCCTCGATTCGTTCGGCATGACGCGTTTTCCGCAGGGCGATACCCGCTATGCCCACGACCATGCCATTACCGAACTGGCCTGCGATCTTTTGGCGGCGACGGTCAGCGGGCCGGCCTATCTGTTCGCCTTGGCCCAGGACATCATGGGTCTCGACCTGGATTGCCTGTTCCGTTCGCCACAGCACGACATTGATTTCGATCTTGCCGATGCCTGGCTGGATGATGGCTGGGCCGCGTTGAGCCTGCCCGGCTTCGAGTGGCATTACCGTCTGCGTCTGGTTTGCGTGTGGACCATGGCGCTGGCGCGGCACGACCCGCTCTGCCGGACCCTGGCCGAAGGCGTCGAGGATCTGTGCCGCATTCTGCTGGAGACGGTGGGGGACCTCGGCCCCAAGGGGGTCGAGCCGCACGTGGCATCGTGGAAGCTGATGACCGATACCATGGCGAATGTGGCGCGCGATTCCGACGCATTGGCCGAAGCGCGGCTTTGGCGTGCCAAGCAGCGTTCGAACGCCGCCCCGTCATCAACGACCTCCTCCGACGAAGGGCTGCAACTGCTGACCCCCGCCACCCGCAAGGCGTTGCAGGACATCATCGTCAAGCGGAAGCAAGATCGCCTATTGAAGGGCCAGGGCGACCTCGAACGGGCATTCTCTCAGTTTTACCTGGGGGGCAAGCACACCGTCGGCGATCTGTTCCTGCAATTACAGGACATTCCCTGGCAAGCCGCCCTGCTGCGGGCCAGGGATTTCCTGCACCATGCCCCAGCGGACGACATCCCGCAGGGCGCCATCTGGAAACAGGGTGCCAATGGGCAGTGGCTGACCGAAATGCACGTGGACGGAGCACCGGGGCGCGAGCTGTATCAGATCGCCCTGGAGTTCGCCTATTGGCATCATACCTCGCCCTGCGATCCGATCACCGCGATCCTTCGGCTGTGGAGCAACGCCGCCGACGAATTCTCGCCCGAGAAACTGGCTGAGAGCACCCCCGGACGGACGCCCGAACAATACGCGGCCGACAGCAAAGCTTTCGCCCAGTGGAGTTCTCCCCCGCCGGAAGAACGGCGGCAGATGACCATCGAGGCCATGACCCGCATCATGGACGCTTGGGATTTGGGCAAGGCACACGAGCACAAGATCGAGGAAGAAGTCGCCCAACTCCACCCGGTCCATTGGGTGGATGCCCCCTATTTTGCCGAAGGAGTGCTGAAGGCGCGCCGGACCAATCCCGGCCAGGGACGGACCCGGCTGACCGCCTTGCAGCGCCTGAAACTTCTCCAACTGCGGCGCTTGGCCATCATCTATGCCGACCATCCGCTGTGTCGGAACGTGGTCACCTATCTGCGTTCCACGGCGGACGATCCCGATGCCGACCGCAACAGCGCCGGGACCATCGAAGCGGCCCTCCTGACGGGTTTCTTGCACAACCAAGGCATGCCCAAGCTGTTGATGCTGGAGCGCACCGCCGCCACCCAGTTGGGAGCGTGCTCACGCGATCTGGAGAATGGCCCATTCGCCCAGCACAATCCGTCCCTTCATTATCATCCGCTGATGGGGCGATATGACCTGTTTGGGATCAACGCCGGCGAACAGCTGTTCCGCCCCACCTTGCCCCGCTTCAGCAAAGCCTGCCGGAACAAGGAAACCTTGCCGCCGTTCTTTGTCCGCCACGAGCTGGCGATCCTGTTCCAGTTGGGCACGCCGGTGGCGGTGGAGCATTTGCTGGAAAAGCACATCCCGCTCGCTTTTCTCTCGGTGACGCTTCATTCCCGCTCCGATCGTTTGGATTTTCTTTATCGGCTGAAGGAGCATTATATAGGCGAGGACGGCTTGGACACCGCCGACATGGTTCTGTTGAGCGAAGGCTGGGGCGACGTCATCATCGCCCTGCAATTGCCCCGCAGGACGGATGGAAGTTACGACCTCGCGGCAGCCCGCACCAAACTGGACCGCATTTTCAAGCTGCAAGGCCGCTTGTTCTCGGACTTTCTGGTCGAACGCACGGAACTGATCCTGACCTTCCATTGCCTTGGCGCAGTCGTCGCCCTTGATCGGGGCAACACGGACCGAAACGACTTGTGGCCGTTCTCGCTGGTCAGCCGCGTGCGCGTGAACAAGCACGCCTTCACCGGCCGCGGGCCGGACGATGCCAATTGCCAGTTCACCGAAGGCTTGAAGGCCATCCTGGAGCAGGAATGCGCGAGCATGCGGGCCTTCGATGTGGTGCGGACCCCCGGCCGCACGGATTTTTCCATCTATTACCGCTGCCGCCATCTGCTGGCAGACTCCGCCACCCGCCGCAAGGTGCTGGAGGCGACGTCGCGCAACACCGACGACGTGCTGACGCTGGTATCGGCGGCTGAACATATGTCCAAGACCGCCCCCAAATCGTTCAAGTGCGCCGAAACCTGCAAGTTCCGACCGACAACAACGGCCACCCCGCCCCTCGGCACGCTTGACGCCCCGTGCGACCCCGTCTAAACCCGGACCAATTCCATAAAACGTTCCAGCCTTGCCAGCGGAGGGCCCATGGCCGCGTATCAGTACATCTACGTCATGAAAAACCTGACCAAGGCCTATCCGGGCGGCAAGGAGATCCTGAAGGGTCTTTACCTGTCGTTTCTGCCGGGCGCCAAGATCGGCGTGCTGGGCAACAACGGCGCCGGCAAATCCACGCTTCTGCGCATCATGGCCGGCATCGACAAGGATTTCGGCGGCGAGGCGTGGGCGGCCGAGGGCGCCAAGGTCGGCTATCTGCCGCAGGAGCCGCAGCTCGATCCCGGCAAGGACGTGCTGGGCAACGTCATGGAGGGCGTGGCCGAGACCAAGGCGCTGCTGGACCGCTTCAACGAAGTGTCGGCCAAGTTCGGCGAGGAACTGTCCGACGACGAAATGAACGACCTGATCGCCGAGCAGGCCGAGCTTCAGGAAAAGATCGACGCCGCCGACGCCTGGGACCTTGAGCGCAAGGTGGACATCGCCATGGACGCGCTGCGTTGCCCGCCCGGCGATGCCGACGTCACCAAGCTGTCGGGCGGCGAGCGCCGCCGCGTCGCCCTGTGCCGCCTGCTGCTGTCCCACCCCGACATGCTGCTGCTGGACGAGCCGACCAACCACCTGGACGCCGAATCGGTGGCGTGGCTGGAACGCTTCCTCGAGGATTATTCCGGCACCGTGGTGATGGTCACCCACGACCGCTACTTCCTGGACAACGTCACCGGCTGGATCCTGGAACTGGAGCGCGGCCAGGGCATCCCCTACGAGGGCAATTACACGAGCTGGCTGGAGCAGAAGAGCCAGCGCCTGGCCCAGGAGGAGCGCGAGGAAAGCGCCCGCCAGCGCGCCATCCGCGACGAGCTGGAATGGGTGCGGTCCAGCCCCAAGGCGCGCCAGACCAAGAGCAAGGCCCGTATCAACGCGTTCGAGGATCTGGTCGCCAAGAGCCAGGAAAAGGCCACCGGCCCGGCCTGCATCTCCATCCCGCCGGGTCCGCGCCTGGGCGGCAAGGTGATCGAGGCCGAGAACGTTTCCAAGGCGTTCGGCGACAACCTGTTGTACGAGAACCTGAACTTCAAGCTGCCGCCGGGCGGCATCGTCGGTATCATCGGCCCCAACGGCGCCGGCAAGACCACCCTGTTCCGCATGATCACCGGTCAGGAGCAGCCGACCACCGGCACCTTCACCGTGGGCGAGACCGTGGTGCTGGGCTATGTGGACCAGAGCCGCGACTCGCTTGACGGCAACAAGACCGTGTTCGAGGAGATCAGCGACGGCCAGGAGGAGATCGACCTGGGCAAGCGCAAGATCAACGCCCGCGCCTATGCCGGCCTGTTCAACTTCCGCGGCGGCGACCAGCAGAAAAAGGTGGCCGTGCTGTCGGGCGGCGAGCGCAACCGCGTGCATCTGGCCAAGATGCTGAGCCGTCCCGCCAACGTCATCCTGCTGGACGAACCGACCAACGACCTGGACGTGGAAACCCTGTCGGCGCTGGAAGACGCCCTGGCCGAATTCCCCGGCTGCGCGGTGGTGATCAGCCACGACCGCTTCTTCCTGGACCGCATCGCCACCCACATCCTGGCCTTCGAGGGCGATTCCCAGGTCGTGTGGTTCGAGGGCAATTACCAGGATTACGAGGCCGACCGCAAGCGCCGCCTGGGCGCCGACGCGGACCAGCCCCACCGCATCAAGTACAAGCCCCTGGTGCGATAGCCCGGACGGCCCAGACAACGGCGCGCCCCCCGGGGCGCGCCGTTTTTCTTCGCGGGTTGCGCCCCGCCCCCATTCGGCTACCATGCCAGCACGGAAGGGGGGAACGGGCAGTTGCGCATCTTCATCGCGGTCCTCAGCGTCGCCACCCTGGCGTTCCTGGTCTGGCTGGTGCTGGTGGGCGGCACCCCGCCGCGCGCCAGCGTCGAGATGGACACCCGCCCGGGCGCCTATGCCGACCCGCGCCGGGTTCTGGCCCGCATCCAGTCGGATCTGGAGCGCACCGCCGCCGGCCGGCAGGCATGGCCGCTGCCCCCGGGCGTGTCCGCCGACCCGCTCGAGGCCGTCGTCGCGGCCTATCGCCTGTATCTGGACGGCAACGTGCCGGGCATGGACGCCCGGCTGCGCGACATCGCCGCCGCCGCCGCGCCCCGCCTGACCGCCGCCCAGGGCACCGATGCCGAGACGGCGGCCAGGATCGCCGCCCATTTCGCCCGCCTGGACGATGCCGGCACGGCGACCGCCCCCGCCATCCGCCTGCTGGCCGGGCTGCGGCTGGTGGACGGCCTGCTGTTCATGGAAGCCGCCCACTGGACCCAGGCCGATCCGCTGACCCGCACGGCGGCCACGCCCCTGGCCGGCACCTGGCTGCGCCTGCCCTGCCGCACGGTGATCGGCCGCGCCACCGCCCTGGCGGAAGCGCGCGAGCAGATGGGGGACCTTGCCGGCCCGCTGCTGTCGTGCCCGTCCGACAACGGCGATCTGGCGGTGCTGGAAGCCCAGGCCAAGGCGCCGGGCCTGCTGCCGACCCGGCTGGCGGTGCTTGCGCCGCGCGCCACCTTGCCGCGCATCGAGCCGTCGCCGCCGCCGACGCCGTGGGACCACGAGACCGCCGTGGCCTGGATGGACGAGGACCCGGACGCCGCCGATTCCGTGCTGCGCCGGGCAGAGGGCACCGCCAGCCCCGCCGAGAAGCTGGATTACGCGCTGTTCCTGCACGCCTTCCGCCCCGCCGGTCCCGACCGGCTGTCGGGCGTGCATCTGCTGATGCGGGCGGTGGACGCGGTGGCGCTGCCCAAGGCCGACCAAACCCAATTGTCCGCCATCGGCCGCCCCACCCCCTATGACGGTGGCGACGAGGCGTTGATCGCCACCCTGCGCATGGCGGTCGCCACCGATGTGGCGCCGGCCTATGCCATCCCCTGCGCCGTGCTGCAGGCCCGCCCGGCCCTGTTGGAGGCCACGCGGCCGCTGTTCGGCAACAGCCGCGACCTGTTCCTGCC
>JAFAAW010000026.1 GCA_023426365.1 Pseudomonadota bacterium | reverse complement strand
CGTCCTTGACCTCCTTCAGGGTGAAGGTGTAGCCGGCCACGGTGACGCCCTGGCCCACATGCTGGCTTTGCACCGATTCCGTCTTCCAGGCGGACGAGGCGGTGGCGCCGGCGATGAACACCGCCAGGCCCGCATGGGTCAGCGTCATGCCCCAGGCGGCGCGCGGCAGGCGCGCGGCGCGGCGCAACGACTCACCCAAGGGGGCGCGGAACAGGCGGATGCGCTCGCCCCATTCCCACAGCGTGCCCAGGAACAGCCACGCCGCCAGACCCATGCCGCCGGCCGCCCACCACAGCTCGGTTCCGCCGCCCTGCCACACCCAGGTGGCGGCGGCCACCGCCAGCGACAGCACCAGCGCGATCTTGAGCCGGCCCAGCACGCCGGCCAGGTCGGAACGCTTCCACGACATCAGCGGGCCGACCGCCATGGCCAGCACCATGGGCACCATCAGCGGCACGAACACCGAATTGAAGAAGGGCGGGCCCACCGACACCTTGCCCAGGTCCAGCGCGTCGGCGAACAGCGGGTACAGCGTGCCCAGCAGCACGGTGCCGGCGCCGGTGGCCATCAGCACGTTGTTGAGCAGCAGCGCGCCCTCGCGCGAGATGGGGGCGAACAGGCCGCCGGTCTTGAGCTGCGGTGCGCGGATGGCGAACAGGGTGAAGGAGCCGCCGATGGCGATCACCAAAAGCCCCAGGATGAACACGCCGCGCGTCGGGTCGGTGGCGAAGGCGTGCACCGAGGTGATGACGCCCGAACGGACCAGGAAGGTGCCCAGCAGCGACAGGCCGAAGGCCAGGATGGCCAGGAAGATGGTCCAGCTTTTCAGCGCGTCGCGCTTTTCCACGACCACGGCGGAATGCAGCAGCGCGGTGCCCGCCAGCCATGGCATGAACGAGGCGTTCTCGACCGGGTCCCAGTACCACCAGCCGCCCCAGCCCAGCTCGTAATAGGCCCACCACGAGCCCAGCACGATGCCGCAGGTCAGGAACACCCAGGCGGCCAGCGTCCACGGCCGCACCCAGCGCGCCCAGGCGGCGTCCACCCGGCCCTCGATCAGGGCGGCGATGGCGAACGAGAACGCCATGGAGAAGCCCACATAGCCCAGATAGAGGAAGGGCGGATGGAAGGCCAGGCCGGGATCCTGCAGCAGCGGGTTCAGGCCCTGGCCGTTGAAGGGTGCCGGGTCAAGGCGCTCGAACGGGTTCGAGGTGAACAGGATGAACAGCAGGAAGCCGATGGTGACCATGGCCTGCACGGCCAGCGCGCGCGACTTCAGCCCGGGCGGCAGGTTGCCGCCGAACAGGGTCACCGCCATGCCGAACAGCGCCAGGATGAAGATCCACAGCAGCAGCGACCCCTCGTGGTTGCCCCAGACGCCGCTGATCTTGTACAGCATGGGTTTATCGGTATGGCTGTTCTGCGCCACGTTCAGGACCGAGAAGTCCGAAACCACATAGGCATAGGTCAGGGCGGCGAAGGCCACCGCGACCAGCAGGAACTGCACCACCGAGGCGGGGCCGGCCAGTCCCATCAGAAGGGGGTCGTTGCGGCGCGCGCCGACCAGCGGCACGCTTGCCTGCAACAATGTGACGCCCAGCGCCAGGATAAGGGCGAAATGGCCGATTTCGGCGATCATGGACTGTCCTCTGCTCGGCGGAGAGTTACTTCGCGGGCTGGCTTTCGCCTTGCCAATGGCCGGTCTTCTTCAGCGATTCGGCCACTTCCTTGGGCATGTAATTCTCGTCGTGCTTGGCCAGCACCTCCGAGGCTTGGAACACGCCGTCCTTGCCCAGCTTGCCTTCGGTCACCACGCCCTGGCCCTCGCGGAACAGGTCGGGCAGCAGGCCGGAATACATCACCGGCACCATGTGGGCGCCGTCGGTGATGTTGAAGCGCACGATGGCGCCCTCGCGGGCGATGCTGCCCTGTTCCACCAGCCCGCCCAGGCGGATGCGGCGGCCATCGGTGGTCACCTTGGCCTCGACGATCTCGGACGGGCTGAAGAAGAAGGCGACGTCCTCGCGCAGCGCGGTTAGCACCAGCGCGGCGGCGGCGCCCACGGCCAGGACGCCCAGGACGACGAAATACAGGCGGCGTTGCTTGCGGGTCATGATACCTGGCTTTCCGGGGCTTGCTGTTCGGGCGCGGCGCGGCGGGCGCGGCGGGCGGGGCGCATCTGCTGCAACTGTTCCAGCTCGGCCTCGCGCGAGCGGGCGGCGCGGACCGAGGCGACGACCACGGCGGCCATCACCACGGCGGCCAGCATGTAGGACGACCACACGTAGCCGGCATAGCCGCCCATGGCCAGGAACGACGAAACGCTATCCATGTCAGGCTTGCTCCTGTTGACCCGCGGCGTGGACCTGGGCCATGCGCAGGGTGCGCACCTTGGCCCCCGCGATCTCGGCGCGCGTGCGCAGGATCAGAACCACCACCCAAAAGGCGTGGAAGCCGATCGCCATCAGCACCAGCGGCACCATCATGGTCTTGTCGATGCTGGGGCCGCCCATCTTCATCACGCTGGCCGGCTGGTGCAGGGTGTTCCACCAGTCCACCGAGTACTTGATGATCGGCACGTTGACCACGCCCACCAGCGACAGGATGGCGGCGGCCTTCTGGCCGCGCTGGGGATCGTCGAAGGCGTCGGCCAGCGCCATGTAGCCGAGATAGAGGAACAAGAGGATCAGCATGCTGGTCAGGCGTGCGTCCCACACCCACCACGTGCCCCACATGGGCTTGCCCCACAGCGCCCCGGTCACCAGGCAGATGAAGGTGAAGGCGGCGCCGACCGGCGCGGTGGCGCGGGCCAGCAGATCGGCCAGCGGATGCTTCCACACCAGCGCCATGGCCGAGCACGCCGCCATGGCGGTGTAGCAGAACAGCCCCATCCAGGCGCTGGGCACGTGGATGTACATGATGCGGACGCTTTCGCCCTGCTGGTAGTCGGCGGGGCTGCCGAACAGGCCGAACCACAGTCCGGCGCCGAGCGCGAGGATGGCGACGCCTACGGCCCAGGGGTGGACCACGTTGGCGATCCGCATGAAGCGGGCGGGATTGGCAAAACGGTGCATGGGCCTAACCTTTACCGTCCTTCCGCGCTCAATTCCAGCGCGGTTACGCGAGGTTACACACGCTTAATGTATCCATCCGGCGCGGGGAACCGCCGACGCATATGGCGCGCAGGCGGCACAATTCCATAAGGGCGGGATAAAAAGCATTGACGAAGGTCAGGCCGATGCCCGCTCAGCCGCCCGCCACAAGGTGCAGCGCCTTGTCGGGACGCGCGCCGGCAAGCCACTTCTCGGCGAGTCTGGGCTGGTCGAGCAGGGCGGCGATTGCGGCCGCCAGCTCCAGCGACACCACCGCCTTGGGCGCGCCCTTGGACAGCGCCTTGAGCACGCCGGCCAGGGCGCTGTCGTAGATGCGTTCGGGGGTCTCCAGATAGACTGGCTTCAGCTCGCCGGCGGCCAGCTTGCGGCGCATGGCGTCGATGTCGTCGTGGCAGGCGATGCAGAACTCCACGTCGATGGAATGCAGGCCCCGGCAGCGCAGCGGCCGCACCGCGTAGATGGTGCAGGCGCCGTCCGCGCCCAGGAACGGGCAGGGCAGCTTGCTGGCGGCGCGCCGGTGGGTGTCCATGCCGGCGGTGGCCTGGGCGGTGGCGCGCACGCGGCCGGCCATGGCCTCGGCCTCGGCCTCGGGCAGGGTGCGGATATGGGCCATGATGCGCACCGCCTCGGGCGCGGCGACGCCCACCTGCTGATGGCAGCACCAGCCGCAGCCCGCCTTGCAGGCGCTGGCCGGTGCCTCCAGCATGTAGCGCAGGTTGGCGCGGCGCGCGTTCCAGGTGGCGTCGGCCAGCCGGAAAACGGCGTCCAGCGCTTCGCACACAGCGGCGACGGTGGGTTTGGGCCAGGCCCGCGCCAGTTCGGCACGGGCGGCCTCGATCAGGAAGTCCTCGGAGGCGGCGAGCATGGCCAGAGCCTATGCTTTCGTCTGCCCGCTTGCAACGGCCGGGGTGGCCGCGCCGCCCGCGCGAAAGCCCGAAAACGACAAAGCCCCGCCAGAGGCGGGGCTTTGGTCGATCATGGATCGTTCGAGAGGAAATGGCGCGCCCGAAAGGACTCGAACCTCTAACCCCCAGATTCGTAGTCTGGTGCTCTATCCAATTGAGCTACGGGCGCATTTCCAAGGTCTTGCCGGTCGTTGCCGTCCGACGAGGTGGCGGAACGTACACAAACTGGATGTGGGGTGCAAGCATTTTTTTTCACCCCCCGAAAAGGCCAGATCGGCGCGACCATTGCTGGCCAAACGGTGCAAATCCGGCTTGTGGCCCCCTACCTGTTTGCGTAAAATCCCCGACGATTGCGGGGGGCAAGCCAATTTTCCCACAAAAATCAGAGTAGTGCTGACCCGGCGGGTTTCATCCCAATTGGCGAACTAAAAGGTAAGCAGTCCCAATGGCCCTGAAGACGACCCATGCCGCGGCCTTGTGCGCGGTTCTCCTGGCAGGCGGATGTTCGTTCGCCGAGGAATCGCTGTTTCCGGCATCCGGCACCGTTCAGCCGGCCGCCGAGGCTTCGGCCACGCCGCCGTCGCTGGGCAGCTCCAATTTCGATCCGCCGGGCGTGACCGTGGGCGCCGCCACCGGGACCTATGTGGGCCAGAAGGTCAGCTCGCTGCGCGGCGACCTGCAGCAGCTTCAGGGGATGCTGGCGCGCCACAATCAGGCGCTGCAGGCCATCCGCAGCGACACCGTGCAGGATTCGCAGCGTTATCACGGCACCGTGGCCGCCATCAACGCGCGCCTGCAGGTGGGCACCACCCCCGGCAACCCGATCCTGAACCAGCAATGGAACGCCGCCCAGGGCGAGCTGGACCGCATCAACGAGGACGTCCTCAAGATGACCCGGCTGGCCAACGAGGTGACCTCCTCCTCGGCGCTGTCGGCCTATCTGCTGGAATCCGTGCGCGCCGCCCGCCAGTTGTCGGGCGCGGTGGACGAGGACCATCGCCAGCTCCGCATCCTCGAGGACGAGACCAACCGCACCACCGTGCTGATCGAGCGCCTGCTGACTGAACTGTCCGACGACATCAACCGTCAGCAGAACTACGTCGCCAACGAGCGCACCAACCTCAACACGCTGGCGCTGGCCATCAAGAACGGCCAGCTCTATGGCGGTTCCTTCGCCACCCGCCCGGGCGCGTCCATCGCCTCGGCCGGCTATGACGCGCCGCTGGCGGCGCCGCGCGCCGCCGTCACCGCCGACGCGCCGCTGGTGACCATCCGCTTCGACAAGCCCAACGTGAACTACGAAGGCGCCCTGTACGCCGCCGTCAAGGGCGCGCTGGACCGTCGTCCCAGCGCCTCGTTCGACGTGGTCGCGGTGTCACCCACCAGCGCGACGCCGGGCGGCCAGGCGCTGGGCGCCACCACCGTGCGCCGCAACGCCGAATCGGTGGTCCGCTCGCTCACCAACATGGGCCTGCCGGCCAACCGCATCCGCGTCAGCCAGAACACCAGCGCCGCCGTCGCCAACGGCGAAGTCCAGGTGTTCGTGCGCTAAGTCCTGCGGCAGCGCCGAAAATGTCGGCCCCGGGGGCGTTCCCCGGGGCCTTTTTCTTGGTCGAAGGCCGTCCATGCCGTGCTTGCGTCCCTCCACCCCCGCCGACCTTGACGCGCTGTACGCCATCTGGCGCGGCGCGGTCGAGGCGACCCACGATTTCCTGTCGGCGGCCGATCTGGACTTCTATGCCGGCCTGCTGCGCCGGTCCTACCTGCCGCAAGGCGGCTTCACGGTGGCGGTGGCGGGCGATGGCATGCCGGTCGCCTTCATGAGGATGGACGGCGATATGATCGAGGCGCTGTTCGTCGCCCCCTCCCACCACGGCCGGGGCATCGGCCGGCTGCTGGTCGGCCGGGCGGCCGAGGGGCGGACGACTTTGCTGGTGGACGTCAACGAACAGAACCTGGGCGCCTGCGCCTTTTACCACCGTCTCGGCTTTCGTCGCATCGGGCGCTCGGCGCTCGACCCGTGCGGCCGCCCCTATCCGCTGCTGCACCTGCGGTGCGACGGCTGAGCGCGGCCCGGCCGGCGCGGCCATCCGGCCAAGAAAAAAGGCGCCTTGCGGCGCCTTTTCCCGGGGTTCCGGTGACGGGGCTTATACCAAATTCCGGTGAGGAGAACTCATCGGGATTTGGTCAGGCCCAAGGGGCCGCGCGGCTTATGCCGCGGGAGCCAAGGGTTTCGGAGAAACCCGCCCGGCGCTTGAGGGCGGCGTTGATCGGTGCCGATCACCGCAATCCGGCCTTACGCGTCCTTGGCGGCGCGCTCGGCCTTCTTGCGCTCGTTCGGGTCACGCAGGCGCTTGCGCAGGCGGATGGACTTGGGGGTCACTTCCACCAGCTCGTCGTCCTGGATGTAGGCGATGGCCTGCTCCAGGCTCATCTTGCGGGGCGTCGTCAGGCGCACCGCCTCGTCCTTGCCGGCGGCGCGGATGTTGGTGAGCTGCTTGGCCTTGAGCGGGTTGACCTCCAGGTCGTTGCCGCGGCTGTGCTCGCCGATGATCATGCCCTCATAGATCTTGACGCCGGCGGGGATGAACATCGGGCCGCGATCTTCCAGGTTCCACAGGGCATAGGCGACCGCCTCGCCGGTGGCGTTCGAGATCAGCACGCCGTTGCGGCGGCCCTCGATCGCACCCTTGAAGGGGGCGTAGCCGTGGAACACGCGGTTCATCAGGCCGGTGCCGCGGGTGTCGGTCAGGAACTCGCCGTGATAGCCGATCAGGCCGCGCGACGGCGCCAGGAAGGTGATGCGGGTCTTGCCGCCGCCCGACGGGCGCATGCCGGTCAGCTCGGCCTTGCGTAGCGTCATCTTTTCGACGACCACGCCCGAGAATTCCTCGTCCACGTCAACGAAGACCTCCTCGATCGGCTCCAGGCGCTGGCCGTTCTCGTCGGTCTGGAACAGCACGCGCGGACGCGACACGCTCAGCTCGAAGCCCTCTCGGCGCATGGTCTCGATCAGCACGCCCAACTGCAATTCGCCGCGGCCCGCCACCTCGAAGGCGTCCTTGGACGGCAGCTCGGTGATGCGGATGGCGACGTTGGATTCGGCCTCGCGGGCCAGGCGGGCGCCGATCACGCGGCTGGTGACCTTGTCGCCCTCGGTGCCGGCCAGCGGGCTGTCATTGACCGAGAAGATCATGGCCAGGGTCGGCGGGTCGATGGGCTGGGCCTTCAGCGGCTCGACCACTTCCGGCGCGCACAGGGTGTCGGCCACGGTCGGCTTGGTCATGCCCGAGATGCAGACGATGTCGCCCGCCTCGGCCTGCTCCACCGGCACGCGCTCGATGCCGCGGAAGGCCAGGATCTTGGCGGCGCGGAAGTTCTCGATCAGGTTGCCCTCGCGGTCCAGGCCCTTGATCGCCATGTTGGTCTTGATGGTGCCGGTGTGGATGCGCCCCGTGAGGATGCGGCCCAGATAGGGGTCGGCTTCCAGCGTGGTGGCCAGCATGGAGAACGGCTTGTCCAGGTCGCGGGTCGGCGGCGGCACGTGGCGCACGATCAGGTCGAACAGCGCGTCCAGGTTCTTGCGCGGGCCGTCCAGCGAATCGTCGGCCCAGCCGTCGCGGCCGACCGCGAACATGGTCGGGAAGTCCAACTGCTCGTCATTGGCGTCCAGCGCCGCGAACAGGTCGAAGCACTCGTCGTGCACCTCGTGCGGGCGGGCGTCGCCGCGGTCCACCTTGTTGATGACCACGATGGGCTTGAGGCCCAGGCCCAGCGCCTTGCCGGTGACGAACTTGGTCTGCGGCATGGGGCCTTCGGCGGCGTCCACCAGGACCACCACGCCGTCCACCATGGACAGGATACGCTCCACCTCGCCGCCGAAATCGGCGTGGCCGGGGGTATCGACGATGTTGATGCGGATGCCCTTCCATTCGACCGAGGTGCACTTGGCCAGGATGGTGATGCCGCGTTCCTTTTCCAGGTCGTTGGAGTCCATCACGCGTTCGGCGACCTGCTGGTTTTCGCGGAAGGTGCCGGACTGCTTGAGCAGGGCATCGACCATGGTGGTCTTGCCGTGGTCGACGTGGGCGATGATGGCGATGTTTCTGAGTTCCATGGGGGCTTTCGTTACGCGGTCTTGAGGGGCGAAGCGGAATAGAGCGGGCCGAGCGTCTCGGTGGCCAGTTGGGCCAGCGGACGGTCGGGGCGGGCGCCGATATGCGAGATGATCTCGCCCGCGGCGATGCCGCCCAATACGCCACAGGTGGCGAGGTCGCGGCCATGTGTAAAGCCGTACAGGAAGCCGGCGGCGTAAAGATCGCCGGCGCCGGTGGTGTCCACCACCGTGATGTCCGGCTGGGCGGCGACCACGTGCACGTCGTCTTCGGTGACGATCACGCTGCCCTTGGCGCCGCGGGTGATGGCGGCGACGCGGGCGTGGCCGCGCACGTTGCGCACGGCCTCGTCGAAATCAGTGGTCTGGTAAAGCGCCATGATCTCGGCGTCGTTGGCGAACAGGATGTCCACGTGGCCGCTGACGAGGTCCAGGAAGGCGTCGCGGTGGCGGTTCACGCAGAAGGGATCGGACAGCGACAGGCTGACCAGGCGCCCGGCCTTGTGGGCCACGTCGGCGGCGCGCAGGAAGGCGCGCTTGGCCAGCGGCGGGTCGTACAGATAGCCTTCCAGATAGGTGACCTCGGACGCGGCGATGACGGCCTCGTCCACGTCGTCGGGGGTCAGCTCGATGCAGGCGCCCAGGTAGGTCAGCATGGTGCGCTGGGCGTCGGGGGTGACCAGCACGAAGCAGCGCGCGGTGCTGGGACCGCCGGCGGCCGCCTTGGTGGGGAAGTCCACGCCCGACTTGCGGATGTCGTGGCCGAACACCTGGCCCAACTGGTCGTCCTTGACCTTGCCCAGATAGGCGGCCTTGCCGCCCAGCGAGGCGACGCCGACGATGGTGTTGGCGGCGGAACCGCCGGAACATTCGATCCCGGGGGGGATTTGCTCGTAAATGGCATCGGCCTGTTCGGCGTCGATAAGGGTCATCACCCCCTTGTCCAGCCCCAGGCGCTGAAGCAAGGCGTCGTCGGCATGCACCAGCACGTCCACGATCGCGTTGCCGATGCCGGCGACGTGATACCGGGTATCCACCATGGTGTCGTTCTCTATTATGATCTCGCGCGAGGGGCCGGCGGCCATCAGGCGGCGGGCGGCCATTTGGCGGCGCAGTATAACGGCCGCATCGGCGGCGACAATAAAAAACGCCCGTAGTTTCCGCATGGAAGGTGCGCCCGGTCCGAACGGCCCCTTGGCCGGCCTGCCGCATCATGGTTGAATGGGGTCATGTTCGTCGCATTGATCAAGGCCTTCGGCCAATTGTCCGACCCCGCGCTGCGCCGGGTCGTGCGCCTGTCCATCCTGGGGGCGCTGGGCTGTTACGTGGCGCTGGTGGCGCTGGTGTGGACCGTGCTGCCCCATGTCACCTTCTTCGACCAGGGCTGGGCCGATACCGGGACGGGCATCGCGCTCGGGCTGGTCGCCCTGGTGCTGCCGGTGCTGTTCTTTCCGGCGCTGGTCACCACCATCATGAGCGCCATGCTGGACGGCGTCGCCGATGCGGTCGAGGGGCGCCACTATCCCCACCTGAACTGGCCGCGCCCGCAGAAATGGACCGAGGTGCTGGCGGGGACCCTGCGGTTCCTGCTGCTGACCGTGGTGGTCAACCTTGCGGCGCTGCCGCTTTATGCCGTTTTGCTGTTCACCGGCTTCACCATCGTGCTGGCGGTGGGGGTCAACGGCTACCTGCTGGGGCGGGAATATTTCGAATTGGTGGCGGTCCGCCGCCTGGACCCCAAGCAGGCAAAGTTATGCTTCCGCAACCATCTTGGCCGGCTGTGGCTGGCCGGCGGGCTGGTGGCGGTGCTGTTCTCGATTCCGCTGGTCAACCTTGTGGCGCCGGTGGTGGCGACCGCCTTCATGGTTCACCTGTTCCAATCGTTGCGGCCTCAAACAGACCTGCTATAGTTGGGGACATTCCTCGCCCCGGGACTCCTCATCCATGCGACTCGCCCATCTTGCCGCCCTTGCGCCGCTGGCCCTTCTTGTCGCTTGCGGCGGCGCACCGCAGCAGATTGGGACGGCGGGGGCGGTGCCCGGCGGCTTCGATCAGTTCGGCCCCGATGCGCTGCGCGGCGGCCAGGCCGCCCTGCCCGAGGGAACCGGCGGCGACCCCACCCGGCTCAAGGGGCTGTCGCCGTTGCAGGTCCGGGCCGTTCTCGGCAAGCCCATGTTCACCCGCCGCGACGCGCCGGCGGAAATCTGGCAGTACCGGGGCCGCGCCTGCATCATCGACCTGTTCCTGTACGACGAGGCCGGCGGCCAGCAGACGGTGGCCCATGTGGCGATCCGCCGCCAGCAGCCGGTCAACGACAGCCAGTGCATGGGCGATCTGGTCGGCCGCGCCGACCGCGACGGGGCGCTGCCCTCCAGTTGACGGGCGGCGGGTCTATCCCGCCGTCTTGTCGGGGAACGCGCACAGATCGCGCACCACGCAGTCCGGGCAATGGGGCTTGCGGGCGGTGCAGGTATAGCGGCCGTGCAGGATCAGGTAATGATGGGCATCATGCCCCCAGCGGGCGGGGGTGACGGCCATCAGCTTTTCCTCCACCTCCAGCGGGGTCTTGCCCGGCGCCAGCCCGGTGCGGTTGCCGACCCGGAAGCAATGGGTGTCCACCGCGATGGTGGGTTCGCCAAAGGCGACGTTCAGCACCACGTTGGCGGTCTTGCGCCCGACCCCCGGCAGCGCTTCCAGGGCGGCGCGGTCGTGCGGCACCTCGCCGCCATGCTCGCGCACCAGGATGTCGGACAGGGCGATGACGTTCTTCGCCTTGGTCTTGAACAGGCCGATGGTGCGAATGGCCTCGCGCAGATTGTCCTCGCCCAGCGCCAGCATCTGCTGGGGCGTGGTGACGCGGGCGAACAGCGGCCGGGTGGCGATGTTCACGCCCCTATCGGTGGCCTGCGCCGACAGCACCACCGCCACCAGCAGGGTATAGGGATTGACGTAGTCCAGCTCGCTTTGCGG
>JAFAAW010000018.1 GCA_023426365.1 Pseudomonadota bacterium | reverse complement strand
GGGGCGTCGTTGGCGCCGTTGATGGTGATGGTCAGCACGGCCATGTCGGTGGCGCTGCCGTCCGAGACCGTATAGTTGAAGCTTTCCGTCAGGGTGTCGCCGGCCTTCAGCCCTTGGACCGTGGCGTTGCTCTGGTCCAGTGCATAGATGTAGCTGCCGTCGGCGTTCAGCGTCAGCGTGCCGTAGGTGCCGGTCAGCGCGGCGCCCACTGTGCCGGCGGTGCCCGCCCCCTCGGTGCCGCCCATGCGCACCGCCGTCACCGTCTTGGTGGCGCCGCTATCCGGGTCGGTGTCGTTGGTCAGCACGTTGCCGGTGGCGTCGGCGCCGCCGCTGCCGTTGGCGACGCCGCCCGCCTCGGTCGCCGTGCCGGTATCGTCGGTCGCCACCGGGGCGTCGTTGGCGCCGGTGATGGTGATGCTCAGCCGGGCGGCGGTGCCGTCGCCATCATGGTCGTAATTGAAATGCTCGACCAGGGTTTGGCCGGCGGCCAGACCCTGGACGGCGGCGTTGTTCTGATCCACCACATAGGTATAAGTGCCGTCCGCGTTGAGCGTCAGCGTGCCGTATTGGCCGGCCAGCGGCTGGCCCAGCGTGCCGGCGCTGCCCGCTCCCCTGGTGTAGCCGGCGCGCACGGCGGTGACGGCCGTGGCGCCGCCGTCATTGGTGATGACGGTGCCGCTGGCGTTGCTGCCACCCGCGCCGTTGGCGACGCCGCCCGCCTCGGCGGCCGAGGCGAAGTCGTCGTCGGGTTCCGGCAACGGCTTGACGTCGGTGATGACGAAATCATTCATACCCCACACCGTCCCGCTCAAGGCATCGTCGGCGGAGGTGAACCTGACCTTGACCACGTCGTTCATGGTGGTCAGGTTCGAAAAACTGCCGTGCGCGGTGTGGGTTCCGGCATCCAAAGTAGCATCGGAAAGCCGCACCCACGTATTGGGATCGCTGGCATAGGCGACATAAATTTCAAGGGCCACGTCGCCGATACCGTCACTTACCGCGTAGCTGAACCCGGTCAGGTCGAACGTATAGCCGCTGACGCTGACGATCAGTTCGTGGGTGGCGTAGCCGGAAGTGTAGCTGTAGAGCATCTCGGCCGTACCGCCGTTGACCGCGGTATAGAAGACGTTTTCGGTGCCGCCGAAGGCCAACGTCGCCGTCGTGCCGTCGATGGCGGTCACGTCCTTGCCGATGCTGGCGGACGAGCCGTCGATGTTGTCGGCGGTCGTGAAACTGATGGTCGTCAGCAGCCCCTGGAAGTCGTCGCCCGGTTCGGCGGCATAGGCCACCTGGCTGTCCACATCGCCCACAACGGATTCCAGCACCCAATCGCCGCCCTGGGCGCTGGCCCCGGTGGCATCGGCCGAAGCGGCGACGTCGGCGCCGGTGGCGGCGGCAATGGCGGCCAGCAGCGCCCGTCCATTGTCGCCCCGCGCCAGATCGCACCCATACAGCAGGATGTCCCCATCGGCGGTCAGCGCCTGTCCGATGTCGGACAGGTCGGCCTGCACCGCCTCGTCGGCGGCCTCGGCCCGGCCGATGCGGTCGGTGCCCAGGTTGAGCACGCCGTCCGAACCGTGGCTGAGGATGTGGATGGCGTCGTAGCCGGAATGCGTTTCAGCCCATTTGGCGATCTGCGCCAGCCCGCTCTGGCCGCCGTCGATCAACTCGACCTCGACCCCCGCCTTGATGCCGTCCACCAGCTTTTGGTAATCGACCACCGAGGTGTCGATGAACGCCACCTCCTTGCGCCCGTCGTTGCGGGCGGGGTCGGCGGCGCGCACTTCGGTGGGCGAGGCGGCGGCGGCCGGTTGGGCGGATGGGGAGGCGGAAGCCGCGGCGTCCGGCGCCGGCGTCGCGGCGGCCTTGGCGGCAGCGGCGGCGGTGCTGTCGGCGACGCCGGCGACGGCGGCGCCGTCGAACATCATGCGCGGCTCCAGCGCCAGAAGCATGGGGGCGCGGCGACGGCGGGGCGTCGGCAGGGTGGGATCGATCCGGGTCATGGGGAAGCCCTCCGCCCGCGCGGCGAAAGCGCTCCAAACCAGGGGCAAACCAGGCGCGCAGATACGCCCCAACCCCAGGACAGGCACGTCATCATCACCGGCGGTTGCACAATCATAGGCCGAAAATTATTACACACCCACCCCTTTTGGCCCGTTGTACACATCATTGCAAGAGACGAGTTGTGCCACAAACGCAGGCTATACGCTCAGAGATAGCGAGATCGGGCCAACAACCTATTTTCCGGCACAAGGAACTTCGCCGTCGGCGCGATATGAATGCGCCGCTTCAACGGACATAAAAAAATCGCCCGCGGGTTAGGCGTCACCCTTGCGCGGCGAAGCCGCGCGGCAAGGGGGCGCCGGGGGGCGGTTACTGCATCAGCACCACGAAGGCCGCCACCGCCGTGGTGCCCAGGGCGGCGACGATCAGGGCCTTGCCCCCCATGGCGCCCTGGCGCCACAGCGCCACGCCGGTGGCGATGATCAGGGGGGCAATGACCAAAACGCCGATCTGCTTGTCCGTCATGGGGGCACCTCCGCCGCCACTGTGCGGGGGCCATGGCAGGCGGGCGTTGATGGCGGTCAAGGGCCGAGATATGGTCGGCGGCGGTTCCCCCCGTTGCCGGTGCCTGCCATGTCCGTGGTGTTGGCCAGCTTCCTGCTGGTGTTCGGTTCCCTGTTCCCCATCGTCAACCCGCCGGGCAGCGCCTTCATGTTCCTGGCGCACACCCGGACCGCCAGCCGCGCCCAGCGCGCCGAGCTGGCGGCGCGGGTGGCGGTGTATGCCTTCATCATCGTGGTCAGTTCGCTGTATGTGGGCGCGGGCGTGTTGGGGCTGTTCGGGGTCTCCATCCCCGCGCTGCGGGTGGGCGGCGGTCTGGTGATCGCGGTGGCGGGTTGGCGCCTGCTCAACGCCAAGCCGGGCGCCACCGAGGGCGACGTGGTGGTGGAGAACACCCCCGAAACCCTGCGCAGCGCCGCCTTCTATCCGCTGACCATGCCGCTGACCACCGGCCCCGGCACCATCGCCGTCACCATCGCCCTGGGCACCACCCAGCCGCTGGCCCCCAGCGGCCCGTCCCTGCACACCCTGGGAGCGCTGCTGGCGGCCATGGCCATCAGCGCGCTGATCTATCTGTGCTTCCGCTTCGCCGACCGCATGGAAAGCCTGTTGGGACGCGCGCTGACCGATGCCTTCATGCGCCTGTTCGCCCTGCTGCTGCTGTGCATCGGCGTCGAGATCATCTGGCGCGGCATCTCCGAAATGGTGAAGAGCCTGCACGTCTAAGCGCGTGCCCCGCCGTCCGGCCAAATGAAAAGGGCGCCCCGTCGCCGGGGCGCCCTTCGCGTTTCCGCCGAAGCGGGGAACGTTTACTTCAGGCCCTCGCAGAAGCGCTTGATGCGCTCGGCGGCCTTGGTCAGCGCGGCGTCCGAGGTGGCGTAGGAAATGCGGAAGTACGGCGACAGGCCGAACGCCGCACCCTGGACCACGGCCACGCCCTCTTCCTCCAGCAGGGCGGTGACGAAGTCGGTGTCGTTCTCGATCACCTTGCCCTTGGCGGTGGTCTTGCCGATCACGCCGGCGCAGGACGGGTAGACGTAGAACGCGCCCTCGGGGGTGCGGCAGGTGATGCCCGGGCACTGGTTCAGCAGGCCGACGATCAGGTCGCGGCGGCGCTTGAACACCTCGGCGTTCTTCGGGATGAAGTCCTGCGGACCGTTCAGCGCCTCGACGGCGGCCGCCTGGCTGACCGACGAGGTGTGGGTCACCGACTGCGACTGGATCATGTTGATGGCCTTGATGATCGGCAGCGGGCCGGCGGCATAGCCGACGCGCCAGCCGGTCATGGCATAGGCCTTGGACACGCCGTTCATGGTCAGCGTGCGGTCGTACAGCTTGGGTTCCACCTGGGCCGGGGTGGCGAACTTGAAGCCGTCATAGACCAGGTGCTCGTACATGTCGTCCGACATGATCCACACGTGCGGATGCTTGAGCAGCACGTCGGTCAGCGCCTTCAGCTCGTCCCAGGTATAGGCGGCGCCGGTCGGGTTGGACGGCGAGTTCAGCACCAGCCACTTGGTCTTGGGGGTGATGGCGGCCTCGAGGTCGGCGGCCTGCAGCTTGAAGCCGTGCTCCTCCTTGCATTCCACATAGACCGGCACGCCGCCGAACATCAGGGCGATGTCGGGATACGACACCCAATAGGGCGCCGGCACGATCACTTCGTCGCCCGGATTGATGGTGGCCATGAAGGCGTTGAAGATGGTGCCCTTGCCGCCGACGCCGACGGTGATCTGGTCGGGGGTGTAGTCCAGGCCGTTCTCGCGCTTGAACTTCGCGGCGATGGCCTTGCGCAGCTCGATGGTGCCGGCCGGGGCGACGTAGCGGGTCTGGCCGGCGTCGATGGCCTTCTTGCCGGCCTCGCGGATGTTCTCGGGGGTGTCGAAATCGGGTTCGCCCGCGCCGAGGCCGATGACATCGTGCCCGGCGGCCTTCAGCTCGTTGGCTTTCTGGGTGACCGCCACGGTCGGGGACGGCTTGATGGCGGACAGTCGATCGGCGATGAACGGCATTTGGTTTTCCTCGTAAGAGGTGTTGGCAATCAAGTGCGGCAAGGTAGCGGCGGCGCACAGCGGGCGCAAGAGCCATCCACGCCCCCGCATGCCAGCATTGCGGCGCCTTTGGCGCCCGAACCGGGGTTCAGCGCGCCAGCAGCGGTTCCAGCCGCATCCGCAGCTTGCCCAGCGCCTTCTTTTCCAGCACGCGCACCCGCTCCTTGGACAGCCTCATCTCGCGCGCGAGGCTGTCCAGCGACGGCTTGAGGTCGGACAGGTGGCGCCGCACGATGATCAGCCGCTCGCGGGCGTCCAGGGCGGCCAGGGCGGCCGCCACCAGCCGGGCGCGCGCCGTGTCTTCCGAGCGGGCCAGCGCCGCCTCCTCGGGATTGGGCGACGGGTCGGGAAGCTGCGCCAGCCAGTTGTCGCCGCCGCCGACCGCCGGAGCGTCCAGCGGCAGGTCGCGGCCCTTGACGCGGGCGGCCAGCGCACGCACCTCGGCGATGGGGGTGGCGAAGCGGGCGGCCAGCCCGGCGGCCCAATCGTCGGGCAGCGCGCCGGTGCCGTCGGCCAGGCGCTTGCGCACCGCCAGGAACAGGGATTTCTGGGCATTGGTGGTACCTAGCCGCACCAGCGACCACGACCGCACCACATGATCCTGCATGGCCGCCCTGATCCACCACATGGCATAGGTGGCGAAACGATTGTCGTGACTGTCGGGATCGAACTTGCGTGCCGCCAGCGACAACCCCACCATTCCTTCCTGGACCAGATCGGCCAGCGACACGCCACTGGCGCGGTAGCGCTGCGCCAGCTTGAGGACGAAGCGGAAGTGGCTGACCATCAGGCGCTCGGTGGCCGAGCCGTCACCGGAGGAGGCACGGCGGGCCAGTTCCCGCTCCTCCTCGGCCGAGAGCATGGGGGCAGCGTGGGCAAGGGAAAGCAGCCGCCAGGAAAGGGTCATCCGCCGATCGTCTTTGGTCCCAGGAACAGGCAGGGCACCATGCCCGGCCACCATTGCAGCGGCGCCACGGCGCCTTAGATTCGTTTTATTCGAAATCGCGCGCCGACGCCAACCATCACGGCACCGCCAGGAGAGATGTCATGGCCAAGAAACCTCACGGCCCCGATGAAATCGTCACCGCCGCCCTGGCGCTGGCCGCCGAGCGGGGCTGGCGCCGCCTGGCGCTGGCCGACATCGCCGAGCGCGCCGGCGTCTCCCTGGCCGATCTGGTCGCCCACTTCCCCAACAAGACCGCCATCCTGACCGCCTATGCCGACCGCATCGACCGCGCCATGATGGAAGGCGGCAGCGAACGCGGCGACAACCCGCGCGACCGCCTGTTCGACGTCATCATGCGGCGCTTCGACGCCATGGCCGGCGACCGCCGCGCGCTGTCGGTCATTCTGCGCCAGTCGGCGGACGATCCGTGGGCGGCGCTGTGCGGCGGACGGCGGTTCCTGCGTTCCATGGCGCTGGTTCTTGAAACCGCCGGTATATCCTCCTCGGGACTGCGCGGCGCGGCAAAGGTCAACGGGATCGCCACCGTTTTCCTTTACGCCTTCAGGACATTCCTGGATGACGACAGTGCCGACCATGCCCGCACCATGGCCGCCCTGGACAAGGGCCTGCGGCGGGCAGAGGATTGCTTTTCCATGATTTTCCGGCGCGGGCGAGCGGTTGCGGCCGAGCCGCACCCCAACCAATGACAATGGTGAAAACCGGACTTTTGGATTACGCTGCACCGCACACAAGCGGTTGACGCAGCTACACCGGCCGGACTATGTTCGCTGCGCCGCAACATCAGCCCCCGGTTGGAGGAAAAACCATGGCCACCAAGCAGCAGGCGGAACAGTTCTTCGATTTCGACATCAGCAAGTACCTGGGCGACTTCAAGGTTCCGGGTGTGGACGTCGACAGCCTCGTCACCAGCCAGCGCAAGAACATCGAAGCGCTGACCCAGGCCAACAAGCTGGCCTATGACGGCCTGCAGGCGGTGGTGAAGCGTCAGGCCGAGATCCTGCGCCAGACCGTGGACGAGATCGCCCAGGCCACCAAGGACATCGCCGAGCCGGGCAATCCCCAGGAAAAGGCCGCCAAGCAGACCGAGCTGGCCAAGGAGGCGTTCGAGCGCTCGCTGGCCAACCTGCGCGAGCTGTCCGAGATGATCGCCAAGGCCAACACCGAAGCTTTCGACCTGCTGAACAAGCGCTTCACCCAGACCCTGGACGAAGTGCGCGACGCCCTGACCAAGAGCGCCAAGAAGTAAGCGGTTTTTCCTTCGGGACGAACAGCGACGGCCGCCCCTCGGGGCGGCCGTTTCGTTTTGCGCGGCCGGCGCGGTCAATCCCCGTGGTCGAGCAGGGCGAGCAGCGGCGCCCATTCGGCGGCATAATCGCGCGCGCGGCGGGCGCCGCCCTCCAGCACCGAGGCGCCCTCGGCCGCCACGTTGGGATAGATCTGGCTGTCGCGCAGGCGGGCCACCACCGGAAAGCCGAGACCGCCGAAGAACACGTCCAGCTGCTCGGACGCGCGGGTGCCCAGGCGCAGGCGGTTGCCGACGATGGCCACCACCCGCTTGTTCTTGCGCACCGCCTTGACCTCGGACAGCTTTTTCAGGAAATGGGCGGTGGCGTCCTGGTCGAAGGCGCCGGGCAGGACCGGCACCACCACCACGTCGGCGATGCGGATCAGATCCTCCACATCCTTGTGGTGCATGGCGGCGGGGGCGTCGATCACCAGTCGCTCGACGCTTTTGGGTGGATCGCCCAGATCCTTGGACCAGTCCAGGCCGGCAATGGCCGGGGCGGCGGCGGGGCGGCGCTTGAGCCAGTTGAGCGAGGAGCGCTGGCGGTCGCAATCGCCGATGGCGGTGCGCAGCCCCCTAAGTGCGAAGGCCGAGGCCAGATGGGTGGCAATGGTGGTCTTGCCGCAGCCCCCTTTGATGTTGCCCACCAGTACCGACAGCATGGTCCCCTCCCCTGCTTCTGCGCCAGAGGCCAAGGTATCACGCCCGACCGGCGGCGAAATGCCAAGAGTTATACCGGCCAACCTTTGATTTGACGTGTTGGCCGGTATCCGGCCGCCATTGCGGCGGCGGCCAAGCCGCCGAAGGCGGCACCCGGCGAGGGGCAATACAACCGGTCAATCCATCGGCCGGTTGGCATCACAGCGGCAGCCGCAACCGGGCGCGCAATCCGCCGAGCGGGCTGTCCTCCAGCAACACGTCGCCGCCGTGGCCGCGCGCGATGTCGCGCGCGATGGTCAACCCCAGCCCGACGCCGCCGGTCGCCACGTTGCGCGAGCTTTCCAGCCGCTGGAACGCCTTGAACACCACCTCGCGCTTGTCGGCGGGGATGCCGGGGCCGTCATCGTCCACCAGGATCTCCACCGCGTCGCGACGGCGGCCGGCCCGCACCCAGACATGGCCGCCATAGCGCAGCGCATTGCCGATCAGGTTGGACAGGGCGCGCGACAGGGCATGGGGGCGCAAGGTCATGGTCACCCTGTCCTCCACATGCAGGTCGATCTCGCTGCCCTGGCGGCGGAAGCGGCCCACCACCTCGTCGAGCAGTTCCGCGAGATCGGTGGTCACCGGCTTTTCGCTGCCCTCGCCCCGGGCGAAGGCCAGATAGCCCTCGACCATGCGCTCCATCTCGACCACGTCCTCTTCCAGCTCGGCGCGCCCCTCCACCTCGCCCATCATGGCCAATTGCAGCTTCATGCGGGTCAAGGGGGTGCGCAGGTCATGCGAGACGCCCGCCAGCATTTCGGTACGCTGCTGGATCTGGCGCTTGAGGCGGTCACGCATCAGGTTGAAGGCCACCGCCGCCTGACGCACCTCGGACGCGCCCTCGGGCTTGAAATTGGGCACGTCCTGGCCCTTGCCGAAACTGTCGGCGGCGACGGCCAGCTTGCGCACGCTGCGCACCTGGTTGCGCATGAACACGGTGGCGATGCCCAACAGCAGCATGGAGGTGCCCACCATCCACAGCACGAAGATGTAGGTGGTGGACGAGAACAGCCGCTTGCGCGGCACGAACACTTCCAGCAGGCCGTCCTGAAGCTGGATCCGCACCAGGATTTCGCGTTCGAACGACACGCTGTCCACCTGGAACGGGCGCTGCAGCCGGTCGCGGAGCGATTGGTGCAGGGCGGCGTCCATGATGCCGATGGGCATGTCCTGGGGCACGTTGGGCAGGATGCCGCCCTGGCGATAGCGGATGTCCAGATCCATGCGCGAAGCGGCGATGCGCAGGATGCGCAACTGGCTTTCCGGGTCGGGAAAGGCGCGCATGGTCTCGATCACCGCGGTCACGTCGCCGGCCAGCGCGTTGGCCAGCCGCTTGGCCACCGTGTCCCAGTGGGTGGCATAGAAGATGTAGGTGGATACAAGCTGCACCACGATCAGCGGCGTGACGATGATCAGCAGCGAGCGGCCCAGCAGCCCCTGCGGCAGCAATCGCTTCAGCCACAGCGTGGTGCCCATCATGCTAGTCTGGCCTCAGCATGTAGCCCATGCCGCGCACGGTCTGCAGATAGCGCGGCATGCGCGGGTCGTCTTCCAGCTTCTTGCGCAGGCGCGTCACCTGCACGTCCACCGCGCGGGCGTTGGCGGCGTTGCCGGTGCGCGCGGCCAGGTCGTCGCGCGACACCGCCTGCCCCGGCACCTCGGCCAGGATGGCCAGCAATTCCCGTTCGGTGGTGGTCAGGTGCACCACCTCGTCGCCGCGGCGCAATTCCTGGCGGGCGGTGTCCCATTCGAACAGGCCCAGGCCCAGCGCCGGCGGGGTTTCGACCTCCGCCTTGGGCGCGCGGCGCAGGATCGAGGCGATGCGCAGCAGCAGCTCGCGCGGCTCGAACGGCTTGGCCAGATAATCGTCGGCCCCGGCCTCCAGCCCGTTGATGCGGTCATCCACCTCGCCCATGGCGGTCAACAGCAAGATGGGCACCGGGTTCGCCGTCTGGCGCAGGTCGCGGGTCAGGCTCAGCCCATCCTCGCCCGGCATCATCACATCCAGCACCAGCAGGTCCACCGCCAGCGCCGCCATGCGGGCGCGCGCCTCGGCGGCGTCGGCCGCCACCGTGACCAGATAGCCGTTGTCGGTCAGGTACTTGCGCAACAGCGTCCGCAGACGGGTATCGTCGTCCACGACCAGGATGTGCGGCACCTCTTCCATCACGCCCCCGTTTGCGGTCAGCGGCGGCCGGGTGCACGCGCGGGAAAGCGCGCGCGGTCGGCCTCGTCGATCAGCCCCAGCAGCACCTTGCGATAGCCTTCCACCGCCTCGGCGCCGGCGTCGCGATAGGCCCGCGCGATGCGGGCACGCTGGCGTTCGGTCAACTGACGCTCCAGCTCGATGCCCTTTTCCGTCAGTTCCAGCAGCCGCTGGCGGCGGTCGCGGGTGCCCGGACGCTGGGTGATGAAGCCCTCGTCCACCAATTGGCCCAGCACCCGCGACAGCGACTGCTTGGTGATCCTGAGAATGCCCAAAAGGTCGGACACCGTCATGCCCGGATTGCGGCCGACGAAATAGATGACACGGTGATGGGCGCGCCCGAATCCATACTCGCCCAGGATGGCGTCGGGTTCGGCGGTGAAATCGCGATAGGCGAAGAACAGCAGTTCCAGGCCCTGGCGCAGCTCCTCCTCGCGCAGGAAGAGGGGATTGATGCCGGTCTTTACGTCAGACATGTTGACTGATATGGCCCATAACCCTTTGCCGTGGCAAGCATGATCGCCACCTTGGTCCGTTCGGCCGCGACCATCGGCGCATGGCCAATGCACACTTAAGAAAGTGGCTGCGCTACGCACATCAACGTTTACGCGAAACAACCCCATTTCATAAACATTCCATTTTGTTAACTTTTTTCCACCAAAGTTTAAGGCGGATGTTTGAAATATCCGCGGTTCGTAATAGTGTTCCCTAGATGGGGGCGTGTGCACACTGGCCTATGGGACCGGGCCAGTCTTGAGACTACGGGTGGATCTGTCCGTGCAAGCCTGGCGAAATCTTCGGCTCTCCAGCCGGTTCATGATCATCATCGGCGTCGGCGTGATTGCGCTGGTGGCCAGCGTGGTGCTTGTCATCGCTCGTTTCGAGCGTTCCGAGATGGAGCGGCAGTTGCAGCAGCTCTCGGCCAACGAGATGACCTCGCTGCACGCGCTGATTCTCAACGTCATGGCCAAACGGCCCGAGGATGGTGACAACATCGGCATCCAGGTTTTCAATAGCTGGTTCGACAGCCGCAACATCCACTATCCCGGCAAGGTGTGGAGCGCCTGGGGCCCGAAGGTCGCCACCTATATGGCGGAGACCGAGCCGGACAAGCCCGCCAAGCTGCCGATCGACGACATCGACCGCGAGGCGGTCGAGACCAAGCAGGCGGTGGGCCGCTTCGTGAACGGCAATTACCGCTATTCCTATCCCATCGTGCTGGGCGTCACCGAGGGCGCCGAGCAGGAAGTGTGCTACGCCTGCCATGGCGCCATGGGCATGGACAAGGGTGACGTGATCGCGGTGCTGTCGTCGTCGCTGACCACCACCGACGCCGAAGCCAAGATGCGCAAGATCCTGACCTTCCTGATCGTCGGCGGCATCATCGCCACCGTGCTGGCGGTGCTGGGAGTGCGCTGGATCCTGGGGTCGGTCATCACCCGCCCCATCGGCGACATGACCAGCCGCATGAACCTGCTGGCCAAGGGCGACACCTCCATCGAGGTGCCGGCGCTGGACCGCCGCGACGAGGTGGGCGACATCGCCCGCGCCGTCCAGGTGTTCAAGGAAAACACCCGCGCCAAGCAGGCCATGGAGGCGGAAGCCGCCGCCGAGGCCGCCGCGCGCGAGGCCCGCATGGCCCGCCTCGAGGAGCTGATCGCCGGCTTCGACCGCGCTGTCGCCAGCGTGCTGGAGACGGTGGCCGCGTCGGCCCACGCCATGACCCAGACCGCGCGCCGCATGGTGGATTTCGCCGACGCCGCCAACGAGCGCGCGCGCTCGGCCGCCGACGCCGCCAGCGACGCCAACGAGAACGTGCGCATGGTCGCCGCCGCGGCCGAGGAGCTGTCCAACTCCATCAGCGAAATCGCCCAGCAGGTCGCCATGTCCAACCAGGTGGCGGCCAACTGCACGCGCGAGGCGGACGGGGTCAACAGCCGCGTCAACGGCCTGGCCGGGTCGGCCGACAAGATCGGCGAGATCATCGAGCTGATCACCGGCATCGCCGAGCAGACCAACCTGCTGGCGCTGAACGCCACCGTCGAGGCGGCGCGCGCCGGCGAGGCGGGCAAGGGCTTCGCCGTGGTGGCGTCCGAGGTGAAGAACCTGGCGCGCCAGACCGTGCGCGCCACCGAAGACATCTCCGCCCAGGTTTCCACCATCCAAAAGGAAACCCATTCCACGGTGACCGCCATCAAGGGCATCGGCAGCACCATCTCGAGCATGGACGGCATCACCACCGCCATCGCCGCCGCCATCGAGGAACAGGGTGCGGCGACGCAGGAGATCGCCCGCAACATCGACAACGCCGCCAGCGGCACCAATCAGGTGTACGAGAACATCACCGAGGTGAGCCGGTCCATGCACGAAACCGACGTGGCGGCCAAGGACGTGCTGGCCGCGGTGGAAAAGCTGCAGGGCCAGGCCGCCACCCTGCGCCAGGAGGTGGCCACCTTCCTGAGCGCCATCCGGCAGGCCTGACAGCCCAAAGCCGCGCCCCGAAGAGGGGGCGCGGCGCACGCCCCCGGCGGCCCTTGCGGCCGCAACCGCCTGAGAAGCAAACAACGCCGGCACGGGAAGACCCTTCCCTGCCGGCGTTTCGTTTTTCGCGCCGGCGCGTCGCCGCCCCTTAGGCCATCGAGCGTCACCCTTGACGCACGATGCTCTGGATTCAGATTTTGCCCTCGCCGGGCGCGCGGCTGTGCGCGCTTGGCCGCCGCCTCGATGGCGGCAGCTCGCCGCTGTGCGCCAGCTTTGGCGCTCGCCGCTCAGGGGGCCGAGCGGCCTTCCGCGGTGGCGCGGAAGATGTCGGAGGCCCGGCGGGCGCCGGCCTCCGCCTCGGCCAGCACGTCGATGGTCTGTTCCAGCGCGCTTTGCATGGTCAGCACCTTGCGTTCGGCCACATCCATGCGCGCGCGAAAGACCATCAGGTTGCGCCGGCACGACACCGTTTCGCGATGCATGGCCTCGATCGCCGCGTTCAGGCGGTCGAGGGAATTTTCCATGCGTCTAACAGTCGTTCGCATCTACCCGCTCCGGATGTGGAGCGGCGCTTATGAAGCAAGGCGCCGCTGTGCGCAACCTGACCTTTGGGAGGATGCCCCCCTATACGCCGTTTGGGCGAGGCGGGTCAGCAGCCGGATTCGCCCGCAGGAATCTCGGTTTCCCAACGGGCCGCCATGGCGTCGTCGGTGTCCTTGGCTTCGACCCAATGGTCGCCCTGGGCGGTGTGTTCCACCTTCCAGAACGGTGCCCGCGTCTTCAGCCAGTCGATCAGGAAATGGCAGGACTGGAACGCCGCCTCGCGGTGGGCCGAGGCGGTGGCCACCAGCACGATGCGGTCGCCCGCCTCCAGCCGGCCGTAGCGATGGATGATGAGCGCATCCTCCAACGGCCAGCGCCGGCGCGCTTCCTCCTCGATGGCGGCCAATTGCTTCTCGGTCATGCCGGGATAATGCTCCAGCGTCATGCCGGACACCCCGACGCCCCCTTCGCCCGCGCCCATGAAATCGCGCACCAGCCCCAGGAACATGCAGACGCCCCCGACGCGGCCGTTGCCGGTAGTGAAGCGGGCGATTTCGGCACCGGGGTCGAAATCCTCGGCCTGCACGCGGATCATGGCGTCAGCCTCCGGTCACGGGCGGGAAAAAGGCGATCTCGTCGCCCATCTTGATGGGATGGTCCAGCCCCACGTAATCCTGGTTCACCGCCACCCGGATCAGCCGCATGTCGGCGAACGCGTCGGCCAGTCCGGCCGAGCGGGTCCTCAGCCACTCCACCAGCGCCCCCACGGTGGCGACGCCGGCCGGCGGCGTCAGGTCTTCCTCGCCCGTGCCGGCCTTGGCACGCAGCCAGGCGAAATAGAGCACCTTCATCGCAGCACCTCCGCATACGGGATATAGGCGACAGTGTCGCCGGGCGCGAGGTCGCCCACATCCTCCGGCACCTCGACCAGACCGTCCGACCAGACCATGGAGGACAGCACGCCCGAGCCTTCGGCGGGGAATTTCTCGGCCACCAGCCGGCCGGCCTCGGCCCGCACCCGGGCGCGCAGCCATTCGCGCCGCCCGGGCTTGTGCCGAAAGGCAAAGCCGGCCTCTACCGTATAGCGCTGCACGTGGGTGTCCTTGATCCCCATCAGGCCCAGCACCAGCGGGCGCGCGATCAGCATGAAGGTCACCATCACCGCCACCGGGTTGCCGGGCAGGCCGATGAAGGCGGCGTCGCCCACCCGCCCCAGCGCCACCGGACGGCCCGGCTTGATGGCCAGCTTCCAGAAATGCAGCGCGCCGTTGGCCTCCACCGCCGCCTTGACGTGATCCTCGTCGCCCACCGACACGCCACCCGAGGTCAGCACCACGTCATGGCCGGCGGCGGCCTCGGCCAGCGCCCGGGCGATCAGGTCGCGGCGGTCGGGCAGGATCCCCAGATCGGTGACCTCGGCGCCCAACGCGCGCAGCAGGGCCGAGGCGGTGGTGCGGTTGGTGTCGAAGATGCAGCCGGGCGGTAACGGCTGCCCCGGTTCGCAAATCTCGTCGCCGGTGGAGAACACCGCCGCGCGCAGGCGGCGGCGCACCACCAGATGGGTGCGGCCAGTGGCGGCGGCCAGCCCCAGATCTTGCGGCCGCAGGCGGATGCCGGGCGCCAGCACCTGGGCGCCCGCGCGCACGTCCTCGCCCGCCTCGCGCAGGTTGGCGCCGGGCTTGAGGCTGGGCACCACCACATGGGCGTCGCCCTGGGCCGCGCAATCCTCCTGCATGGCGATGGTATCGACGCCGGCGGGCACCGGCGCGCCGGTCAGGATGCGCACCGCCGCGCCCTCAGGCACGGTGCCGGCATAGGGATGGCCGGCGGCGATGGTGGCGACCACCGGCATGCGGCCGTCCTCGGGCCGGCCGGCGGCGGCGAACCCCCAGCCGTCCACGGCGGAATTGTCGTGCGGCGGCACGTTGACCGCCGACACCACCGGCTCGGCCAGCACGCGGCCCAGGGCATCGGCCAGGGCCACGCTCTCGCTGCCGTCCAGCGGACGGACCCGTTCGGCCAGCAGCGCCAGCGCCTCCTCGACCCGCAGGAAGCCGGACTTGGCGGAAAAATCGGTCATCGGCTCACCTCGGCCAGCACGAAATCGGCGATAGCCTGCGCATCGTCCAGCGGCAGCAACGGCCGGTCCAGCCCGGGTACCGCCCCGGTGGAGGCCACCGCCACGGTCAGCGGGTCGTCGGCGAACATCGGCTCCTTGCCCAACTCGGGCCGCCAGACCTCGACGCGCGGGTGGGACCAGCGGCGGAAGCCCTCGATCAGCACCAGATCCACCGGCTCCATGCGGGCCAGCAGTTGATCCATGTCGTATTCCGGCTGGTCGCGGTATTCGTGCATCAAGGCCCAGCGCCGGGCCGAGGCCACCAGCACCTCGCGCGCGCCGGCGGTGCGGTGCTCGAAGGAATCCTTGCCCGGCTTGTCGATGTCGAAGCCGGCATTGGCCTGCTTGATGGTGGACACGCGCAAGCCGCGGGCGGTCAGCAGCGGGATCAGCTTGACCAGCAAGGTGGTCTTGCCGCTGCCGGAATGGCCGGCGAAACCGAACAGCTTCATGGCGATGCCTTGGACGCGCCGGGGCGCATGTGGCGCAGCCCGGACCTGAGGTAATCCCAGCCGGTGATCATGGTCAGCACCGCCGCCGCCCACAGGCAGACCTCGCCCATCAGGCGGACCGGCAGTTCGCGCGGCCCCACGTCGCCCACCAGCAACAGCGGCAGGGCCACCATCTGGATGCCGGTCTTCCACTTGGCCAGCCGGCTGACCGGCATGCCGATGCGGATTTCCGCCAGGAATTCGCGCAGGCCCGACACCAAGATCTCGCGCAGCAGGATGACCAGGGCGGGCAGCACGCTGGCCGGCGACACCCGGTCGAACGCCACCAGCATGAACAGCACCGCGGCCACCAGCAGCTTGTCGGCGATGGGATCGAGGAAACGGCCCAGCGCCGACACCTGGTTGCGCGACCGGGCCAGGTAGCCGTCGAACCAGTCGGTGACGGCGGCGGCCACGAACAGGCCACAGGCGACCCAATGGAATAGCGCGCCATCCACATAGAAGGTGGCGACGACCAGCGGGATCACGACGATGCGCGACAAGGTCAAAAGATTGGGAAGGCTGGTCATCATCCGGCGGAAACTCTGGGCTTGGGCGCTGCGATATTAGCCCTGGGGGTGGAAATGGTCATAGATTTTTTTGGCCATGGCCTTGGAGATACCGTCGACCGCTTCCAGATCGGCAAGCCCGGCCCCGGCCACCTCGCGCGCCGAGCCGAAATGATGCAGCAGCGCCTTCTTGCGCTTGGCGCCGATGCCGGCCACGTCGTCGAGCGTGCTTTGGCTTAAGCCCTTGGAGCGGCGCGCCCGATGGGTGCCGATGGCGAAGCGGTGCGCCTCGTCGCGCAGCCGTTGCAGGAAATAGAGGACCGGGTCGCGCGGCTCCAGCCCGAACGGCGCCCGGCCGGGCAGGAAGAAGCGCTCGCGCCCGGCGTTGCGGTCCGGCCCCTTGGCGATGGAGACCAGGGGGACGTCCTCGACGCCCAGTTCGGCGAACACCTCGAGCGCCGCGTTCAACTGGCCCTCGCCGCCGTCGATCAGCACCAGATCGGGCCACTGGCCGCGGTCGCGGTCGGGGTCCTCCTTCTGCGCGCGCTTGAAGCGGCGGCTCAGCACCTCGCGCATCATGCCGTAATCGTCGCCGGGCGTCAGATCCTGCGAGCGGATGTTGAACTTGCGATAGGCCGCCTTCATCAGCCCCTCGGGTCCCGCCACGATCATGCCGCCGACCGCGTTGGTGCCCTGGATGTGGCTATTGTCGTAGACCTCGATGCGGGCCGGCGGGGCGTCCAGGCCGAACAGATCGGCCACGCCCTGCAACAGCTTGCTTTGGGCGCCGCTTTCCGCCATGCGCCGGCCCAGGGCGTCGCGGGCGTTGTCATAGGCGTGTTCCACCAGCCGCTTGCGGTCGCCGCGCTTGGGCACGGTGAGCACGACCTTGCGCCCGGCCTTTTCGCTGAGCGCGCCGGCGACGATGTCCGGCTCGGCCGGCTCCTGGCTCAGGATGATCTCGCGCGGGGGCTGCTTGTCCGCATAGAACTGGCCCAGGAAGGCGGCCATGACCTCGGCGGCCTCGGCATTCTCGGCGTGTTGGGGAAAGTACGACCGGTTGCCGTAATTGCAGCCCGAGCGGAAGAAGAACACCTGGATGCAGGTCTGCCCGCCCGCCTGATGCAGGGCGACCACGTCGGCCTCGTCCACGTCGGCGGCGTTGATGTCCTGGTGGGCCTGAATTTTCGCGATCGCCCGGATGCGGTCGCGATAGACCGCCGCCAGCTCGTAATCCATGGCTTCCGACGCCGCCTCCATGCGGGCGCGCCAGTCCTGCTGGACCTGCTGGCTTTGCCCCGACAGGAAGGCGCGGGCCTGAGCGACCAGGGCCAGGTATTCGGGCCGCGAGATGCGCTCGACGCACGGGGCCGAACAGCGCTTGATCTGGAACAGCAGGCACGGCCGCGTGCGGCTGGAGAACACCGCATCGGTGCATGAGCGCAGAAGGAAGGCGCGCTGCAGCGCCGACAGGGTCTGGTTGACCGCCCCGGCCGAGGCGAACGGCCCGAAATATTCCCCCGCCCGGTTGCGGGCGCCGCGATGCTTGACGATCTGCGGCCAGTCGTGGTCGCCGGTGATCAGGATGTAGGGGAAGGACTTGTCGTCCTTGAGCAGGATGTTGTAGCGCGGCCCCAGCTTCTTGATCAGGTTGCTTTCCAGCAGCAGGGCCTCCACCTCGGTATGGGTGGTGATCACCTCCATGGAGGCGGTTTCGGCGATCATGCGCTGGATGCGCAGCGTCTGGCGGTCGGGGTGGGTATAGGCGACCACCCGCTTCCGCAGGTTCTTGGCCTTGCCCACGTACAGCGGATCGCCCTTGGCGTTCATCATGCGATAGACGCCCGGGCTGGCCGGCATGGTTTCCAGATAGCGGGCGATCACCGCCACGCCGCTGGCCAGGGGGCCGGCAGGTGCGTTGGCGGGGGCTTCGGCAAGGACGATTTCGGGCGTATCGGACATGCTGACCTAAGAACAGCGCCTACTTCGAACGGGGTGGGCCATGTGGAAAGCCAGGCTAGCCGGGCCGTCCAGGGGAATATCCACGATTCCTGTGGATAAGTCTGTTGGCAAATTGGGGGGCGTTTGCTCCGCCCCTAGCGACTCCTGGGGTTCCACGGCTTTGCCCAAAATCTGGGCAGAAATATGACTTCCTTATTTTTCAATGCGTTATCGCTCGTCAAGAGTAAACCGACTGTAAAAAACAAGGTTTTTGTCTGGACAAGCGGGGGCGGTCTGGACTAGCCGCCCGCACTTTGATTCCTGTGTAAAACTTGCGAAACGGGCGGATTCTCGCGTCTTCCCAATGCCCTATGCCGCATAGCACAAGAAGGATGTCAGGATTCCCCCCTCACTCTTCGGGGGGAAGGCTGCCCGGCGCCCATTGCAGGTGCTGGCCGCCATCCAGCGCGATCATCTGCCCGGTGAACGACCGCGCCCCCAGGGCGAAGCGCACCGCCCGGCAGATTTCCGCCGGATCGGTGCCGCGCCTGAGCGGCGTGCCCTCGCATTGGGCAGCGAATTGCTCGGCGGTCTGGCGGATGCTGGGCAGGGCCGGCCCCGGCCCCACCCCCACCACCCGGATGCGCGGCGCCAATGCCAGCGCCAGGGTCTGGGTCAGCGTCCACAGCCCGGCCTTGCTGAGCGTGTAGGTGGTGAAATGGGGCGTCAGGTTCCAGACGCGCTGGTCCAGCAGATTGACCACCACCCCTTCGGCGCCGGCCGGCAAGCGGCGCGCCATTTGCTGGATCAGCACGAAGGGCGCGCGCAGGTTCACCTCCATATGGAAGTCCCAGCCGGCGCGGGTGGCGCTCAGCGCCTCGTCCCGTTCGAAGGTGGAGGCGTTGTTGACCAGAACGCCGATCGGCTGGCCCAGCGCCTCCTCGGCCCGCTGCACCAGGGGTTCGGTCTCGGCCTCGCACGACAGGTCGGCGGTCAGCACCGCCGCCCGCCGCCCCAGCGCGCGCACCTCCTCGGCCGCCGACTGGGCATCGCTGACCGAGCCGGAACAGTGGAGGGCGATGTCGAAGCCCGCCTGGGCCAAATCCAGCGCGACGGCCCGGCCGATGCGGCGCCCGGCGCCGGTGACCAGGGCAAGGCGCGGCAGATGGGGAGAGAGCGTATCAAGCATGCCCGGCAGCATGGCCGAGCCGGCGCCCCGGCGCAAGAGAGCGGAGGTGCAGCCCCCGCCCCGCCGCAACCGGTCGCGATGCCCTCAGCCCGCCTTGGCGCTGGCGGGCTGGCGGATCTGCGGGCGGCGCACGTTGACCACCTGCACCTGCGGCTTGGGCGGCGCCTCGACCGCGACGGCGCCCAGGCCCTGAAGGAAGGCGCCGCCATGGGCGGGCCGGCGGCCGGGATCGGGATCGGTGGCGCGGGCCACCAGATCGGCCAGCGCCTCGGGATGGGCGGCGGGCAGTTGGGCGGCACCATTGGCCGGGTCGGGCAGTTCGCCGGTCAGCATGCGATAGGCCAGCACGCCCAGGGAATAGACGTCCGCCTCCGGCCCGACGCCGGTGGCGTTCTCCCGCTGTTCGGGCGCGCAATATTCGGTGCGGCCCAGCCAGTGGTCGGGCAGCGGCGGATTGCGCTCGGGCAGCTTGACCATGCTGAAATCGGCCAGCCTGACCTGGCCGTTCTCGCGCGCGCTCAGCAGGATGTTGGACGGCATGACGGCACGGTGGACCATGCCGCGCCGATGCACCGCCATCAGCGCCGAGGAAAGCTGGCGCAGGAGGGTCAGCGCACGCGGCAGGGCCAGGCGCCGCGGCTGGTCGGCGCCTTCGCCGCCGGCGGCATCCTTGCCGATCTCGAAGGGCAGATGCGCCGCCTGATAGGGCATGACGAAGAAGGGACGGCCGTCCATCACCTCCATGGTCTTGGCCGGGACGATGTGGGGATGGTCGAAAGCCGCCAGCGCGCGCGCCTCGACCTGGAAGCGGGCCAGCCACTGGGCGGGGCTGAGCGGGCCGCCCTGGCCCGGCGCCACCGTGAACACCTTGACCGCAACCGGCACCTGCAGGTCGGGATCGTGGCAAAAGAACACCCGGGCATAGCCGTTGGTCACGGCCGCCTTGTGAATGACGTATTTGCCGATCCGCTCCATGGTTCCCCTTTCCCCAACCACTGGCGCCGGTTACCGGCTTCGCCCCGGCGCCCAGGCCAATCTAGCATCTCCGGCCGCGGCCGTCGCCCGGCATGTGCCAACGAAAAGGCCCGCCCCCGGGTGGGAGCGGGCCTTTCGTCACCATCCCGCCAGACTTACCACTTGATCTGTTCGAGGCTGTGGAAGTCCACCTGGTCCGAACTGCCGTCGGCGTGGTGGATGACCACCGAACCGTCCTTGTCCGCCCCCAGGCTGGTCAGGTGCTCGGTGCTGTCGGTGGTCACCGTCCAGCTTTCGCCGCCGTTGAGGCTGATGTCGAGCCGCACCCCGGCGCCCAGGCTGGTCAGGTCCAGGGTATCGGTCCAGTTGGACCCGGCACCGCCGGTGACGGTGTCGTGGCCGTCGCCGAAATCGAACAGGAAGGTGTCGGAGCCGTCGCCGCCATGCATGACGTCGTTGCCGGTGCCGCCCCGCAGGGTATCGTCGCCGGCCTCGCCATACAGGGTATCGTCGCCGCTGCCGCCGATCAGCAGGTCGTTGCCGTTACCGGTCCAGATGGTGTCGTTGCCGGCACCGCCGTCCACGGTGTCCGAGGCCACCACGTTCGGCGCCTCGCTGTTGTCGAAGGTGTCGTTGCCAGCCCCCAGATGGGCGACCGTGCCGCCGGCCGCGCCATAGACGTAATCGTCATGGGCGGAGCCGTTGACGTTCTCGATGCCGCTATAGGTGTCGCCCTGGGCGTCGCCGCCGGTGCCGTAGCCGCCGGGGCCGCCATAGGCGTTGCCGTCGCCGGCGCCCAGATAGACGTTCACGCCGCTGGCGCTGTCGGAATAATCCACGGTGTCACTCCCGGCACCGCCCACCAGCTTGTCCGCACCGGCGCCGCCGTTCAGCAGATCGTCGCCGGCACCACCCACCAGGGTGTCGGTGCCGTCGCCGCCATACAGCTTGTCGTCGCCGGCATTGCCGCTGATGTAATCGTTGCCGGTGCCGCCCAACAGGGTGTCGTCGCCGTCATTGGCGAAGATCATGTCGTTGCCGGAACCGCCGTCCACGGTCACCGCGCCATAGGTGGACCCGTCCGAGTAGTTCAGGTCAACGATGTCGTCGCCGGCCCCGGCGTTGATCACCTCGACGCTGCTGAGGTTGGAGATATGGACGGCATCGTTGCCGCTGCCCATCACCAGGGTGTCATGGCCGGAACCGCCGAAGAAGGTGTCCTTGGTCTCGTTGTAGCCGTTGGAATTTACGGTGACGCCGGTGCCGTCGCGGGCGGCGCCGCCCTGGTCCTGGTAATCGGCATCGAACAGGCCGTGCACGCCGTCGGCGTTATAGATGAAGGTGTCGTTGCCGCCGCCGCCGTACAGCGTGTCGCTGCCGCCGCCGCCGGCCAGGGTGTCGTCGCCGTCGCCCACCAGGCCGCCAAGGTCCAGATGGGTCGAGGTGGTGGCGCTGGCCGTGGTGGCGCCCTCGTGCGAGATGGCGGTGACCGTGAGGTCCAGCGCGGTGACGCTGCCGTCGGTCGGGATCTTCAGCTCAAGCCCGACCAACTGGTCGGCGGTCAGCGAATAGCTGCCATCGGCGTTGGCCGCCAGGGCGTTGCCGTCGGCGTCCACCAGGGTGACCCCGGCGGGCAGGCCGCCGATGACATAGGTCAGGCTCTCGGCCGCATCGCTGGAGGAACCGGTGATGTTGAGCGCCATGTAGGCATGGCCGCCCGCACCCGAGGCCCCGCCCATGTCGTCGCCGTAGATGACGTCGGACGAGGCGCTGCCGGTGATGGTGTCGTTGCCGCTGTTGCCCACCAGCGTGGTGGTGCCGCCCCAGCCGCCCTGGTCGGCGGTGATGGTGTCGTTGCCCGAGCCGCCGAACACGGTGTCGCCGTCGCCGGCGCGGATGGTGTCGTTGCCCGAGCCGCCGTACAGGGTGTCGTCGCCCCAGCCGCCGGCCATGGTGTCGTTGCCGGCGCCGCCATAGCTGCGCCCGCCCGAATTGCCCGCCGTGACCGTGCCCGAGGCGGCCGAGCCGCTGGCGTCGTGATCGTCGGCCGACCCGCCCACGGCACCCGTGGTCTGGCTGGTCTGGATATTGACGTCGTCGAAGTCGCGGTCGCCGCCGCCCGCCATGTCTTCCCAGTTCTGGTTGCCGGCGGTGGCGTTGTCCACCATGTGGGCCAGGCCGTCGGAATTGAGCTGGCTGTTGCTGAAGATGACGTTCATGTCCTGGCCCGACAGCGCATTGCCGTCGGCGTCCAGCACCCGCCACTTGCCGTCCGCCCCCTTGGCGAAGCTGACGCTGTCGCCGTTGGACAGGCGGGCATTGCGGCTGTCACCGTCGGGGATGATGAAATAGCCGATGCGGCCGGCATCGACCCCGCCGATGGTGGCGGTCTGGCCGACATTGTCCTGGGCGTCGGCGAACAGGATCTGGCCCGAGGTCGGATTGCCCTCGGCGTCCATGACGTAATAGCCATAGGTGTTGTGATAGCCGGCCGTGCCGCCCAGGTCGGTCAGGCTGATCACCGTCTGCTCCAGCCCGCCGGTGGAAACGCTGACCACCGGGGTGTCGGCCACGGGCGTGACCGTGATGGTCACCGGCACGTCCACGCTGCCGCCCTGGCCGTCGGAGACGCGCACCACGAAGGTGTCGCTGCCGTCCCAGCTCGCGTCCTTGGCGGTGAAGGTGAAGTTGCCGTCCGCGTCGATGGACAGGGTGCCGTTGTGGCTGGCGCCGGTATCGACCACGCTGTAGGTCAGGGTGTCGCCATCGGCGTCGGAAACGGCGATGGAGCCGGTCACCACGGTGGCGGCATTGGTGGTGCTTTCGGCGCCGGTGCCGCCGCTGACCTGCGACACCACCGGGGCCTCGTTGCCGCCGGCCACGGTGACCGTGACGGTGGCGGTGTCGGTGCCGCCCTGGCCGTCCGAGACGGTGTATTCGAAGGTGGCGGTGCCCACGAAGCCCTCTTCGGGGGTGAACACCACGTTGCCCTCGGCATCCAGCGACACGGTGCCGTGGCTGGCATTGCCCACGCCGGTGATGGACAGGGCGTCGCCGTCGGCGTCGCGGTCGTTGGCCAGCAGGTCGGCCGCGCTGATGGTGACGGTGCTGTTCTGGGGCGCGCCAGCGACATCGCCGGCCGCCACGCCCTCGCCCGTCACCGTGGTGGTGCGGGTGTCGCCGCCATTGGCCTCGGTCGCGGCGACCGAGGTCTTGACGCCCGACAGGTCAAGCGGCTGGTTGCTGCTGACCGTGACGGCGGCATCGCCCTGGGCGTTCAGCGGCACGGTATAGGTGCCGTCCGCATTGGCCGCCAGCACCTGGCCGTCGATGCTGACGGTGGCGCCGGCGGGGATATCGGCCAGGGTGGCCGACGACAGGGTCTCGCTGCCGTCGGTGTCGTTCAGGCCGGCATCCAGCGTCAGCGTATAGGTGTAGGT
>JAFAAW010000017.1 GCA_023426365.1 Pseudomonadota bacterium | reverse complement strand
GTTTTCGGCGGCTTGGGGGGCTTGGGCGGGCGCGGCTTGCGCGCGCGCGCTCCGTCCCCGCCCCCGCCCCCGGCATCGGCGCGGCCGGACCCGAAACGAAATCCCCCGCGCGGCGCCTCGTCGGCGCCCGCGCTGGGCCTCAGGCGGTCGTTGGGATCGATCTCGAGCGACAGCGCCGCGCGGCGCGAAGGGGGGGTGCGGTCGGGCATGGGGGTTTCTAGCATGGGGCCTGGGTGTCTCGGAACTGGCAACGCCGTGTCATTGGATGTAGACTGTCGCCCTCCCGCCCAAGGGGAAGACAGAGGACGAAAGCATGGAAACCCTGGCCGTCACCATTCCGTCCGAGCTGAAGGACAGGCTGGAAGCCCTGGCCGCCGAGACCGGCCGGCCGCTGGCGGAATGTCTGACCCTGGCCGTCCAGGAATTCGTGGACAATTGGGAAATCCATCTGAACGACCTGCATCAGATCGACGAGCACGAGGCCCGTGCCGTGCTGAAAGCGGCCAACGAGTAAGCCGCCTAGCCTTTTTCGCCCAGGTTTGTGGCCGAATTGCGCCCGCAATCGGCGCGCGACGGCATGGGTGCCGCCTGCCTTCGGCGCACCCCGATGGAGGCGGATGGTGGTCATCCGCGTCCATCGGCGGCCGATCGCTGGTTTCGCTGGAGTGGCGAACGGCGCTCAGCCGTCCTTGCCCGGCCGCAGCACATGGGTGTGGTCGGCGGCGTACAGCCGCGAATCGGTGAAGTCGCTGCCTTCCAGGACGTGGCCCACCAGGATCAGCGCGGTGCGGGTGAAGCCCGCCGCCTTCACCTTGTCGCGGATGTCGGCCAGCGTGCCGCGCACGAACGCCTGGTCCGGCCACGACACCCGATAGGCCACCACCACCGGGCAATCGGCGCCGTAATGGGGCACCAGCTCGTCCACCACCTTTTTCAGGTTGTTGACCGACAGGTGGATGGCCAGCGTCGCCTTGCTGCGGCCCAGCGTGTCCAGGTCCTGGCCCTCGGGCATGGCGCTGGAGCGCACGGCGGTGCGGGTGATGGTGATGGTCTGGCTGACGTCGGGCAGGGTCAGTTCGGTGGACAGCGCGGCGGCGGCGGCGGCGAAGGCCGGCACGCCCGGCGTCACGTCATAGGGGATGCCCAGCTCGTCCAGCCGGCGCATCTGTTCGGCCACCGCGCCATAGATGGACGGATCGCCCGAATGCACGCGCGCCACGTCCTGGCCGGCGTCGTGGGCGGCTTTCATTTCGGCCACGATTTCGTCCAGGTGCATGGGCGCGGTATCCAGCACGCGGGCGCCGGGCGGCGCCTCGGCCACGATCTCGGCCGGCACCAGCGAGCCGGCATACAGGCACACGGGGCATTTGCGGATCAGGCCCAGGCCGCGAACGGTGATCAGGTCGGGAGCGCCGGGGCCGGCGCCGATGAAGTGAACGGTCATGTGTCCTTGGTCTCGGCGGTGGTTTGCGCCCAGAAGATAGCGTCTGCCCCCCAAAGAGGCCAGCATTCCTACCCGCCAGGGTCGGGAACACGAAAGGGGGCCTGCGCATTTGCCCAGGCAAGTCCCCGTCGTTGCAGCGAGGTGTCCATGCCCCGTCTTTCCCTCATCGCCACCGTGGTGGCGTCCCTGCTCGCCCTGGCCCCGCCCGCCGCCGCCGCGCCCGACGACCAGCGCACGGCGCCCTCGGCGGAAAGCGGGCGCGCCAGCCCCGACGACGGCGAATTGTCGGCCTTCGTCGCCGCCTTCCTGCGCATGATCGGCGTCCAGCACGGCTACATGATGCTGATGCGCGACGAGGAGGACCCGGCCCGGCTCGAGGAAATCCGCCAAAGCGCCCTGGTGGACATGAAATCGGCGGTGGAGCGGGACGGCATGAGCGTGGAGCGTTACAACCAGATCGCCATGTCGGTGCGCGACGACCCCACCCTGCGCGACCGCATCGAGGGCATGCTGCAGCAACTGGCGGCGGAACCGGACGGCGAGGCCTCGCCGCCGGATGGGGAATAGGCCATGCGCCGGCTGTGCGCCGCGGCGGCGCTTCTGCTGGCCGATCCCGCCCTGGCCCAGGACCAGGAGGCGCGAAGCCCCGCGACGCCCCCGGCCCAAGCGGGGTCCGCCGGGGCGGCCGCCATCTACGACATGGTGGCGGGCGACCGCGAGACCGCGTGGCGCATCAACCGCATGACCGGCGAGGTGGTGATCTGCCGCGTCGATACCACCGGCAGCCTGGACAGCGCGCGGGCGCGCTGCTCCCCCGTGGTGTTCGAAACGCAGCCGCAACAATCCCGGCTGCCCAGCATGGGGGGCCAGCCATGATCATGGTGACGGAAAGCGACCTGCTGGCCTTCGTGGACGACCGCCTGCCCCAGCAACGCCGCCGCCAGGTGGCCGAACACCTGGCCCATTGCCCGGCCGATGCCCGCCGGGTGGCGGCGGACATCGCCGTGCTGGAGGGCCTGCGCCGGCTGTTCGGCGGGCGCTGGCGCGGCCTTTACACCAGCTTCTTGGCGTAGCCGCGCGGGGTGTAGACGCGGGTGGCGCCGCCCAATTCCAGGCGGCGGCTTTCCGAACTGCCGACCATCACCAGGGTCAGCATGTCGGCATGGTCGGGGGTCAGTTCGCCCAAGGTGACGACGCGCACGTTTTCCTCGGGCCGGCCCAACTGACGGGCCAGGATGACCGGGGTTTCCGCCGGCCGGCCGGACAGCAGGATGTCGCGGGCGCGGGCCAGTTGGTCGCGGCGGCGCTGCGACACCGGGTTATAGAAGCACACGACGAAATCGGCCTCGGCCGCCGCCCGCAAACGCTTTTCGATGGTTTCCCACGGGGTCAGCAGGTCGGACAGCGAGATGGTGCAGAAATCGTGGTTCACCGGCGCGCCGGCCCGCGCGGCGGCCGCCTGCAGCGCCGACACGCCCGGCACCACCTGCACCTCGGTGCGCAGCCATTCGGCCTTCTTTTCGCGGTCGATCAGTTCGAACACCAGGGTGGCCAGGGCATAGATGCCGGCATCGCCCGAACAGACCAGCGACACCGTCTTGCCCTGCCCGGCCAGGTCCAGCGCCATGCGGGCGCGGTCGGCCTCGGCGCCCAGGTTGCTTTCGTGGCGCGCCTTGCCGGCCGTCGCCTCGCCCAGCAGGTCCAGGTACAGGCCATAGCCGACCAGATCGCTGCTGGCGGCGATGGCGGCGCTGGCCTCGGGGGTGCGCCAATGGGCGGTGCCCGGGCCGATGCCGACCACGAACAGCTTGCCGCGGCCGCGGCCCACGGCGGCCGGGTCGATGGCGCCCGGCGCGCGGGCGATGGCGACGGTGGCGCGACGGGTCTTGAGCTTGGGCACCACCAATTCCCCCTCGGCGCCGGCGGCGGCCAGGGCGGCGCCTTCCGACACGCCGGGGCAGCCGGTTTCCTTCAGCACCACCTCGGACGGGTTCTTGAGGCGCGGCGCCTGCGCGTTCAATTCGGCCGGGGTGAAGAAGCGCGCCGGCACGCCCAGGGATGCGGCCAGCGCATGCACCGCCGGCTCGTCCATCTTGAGGTCGATGGAGGCGACGCAGGCGATGGCGCCGGGGGCCAGCGCCTCGGCCTCCAGGGTGTCGCGCACCAGGGCCGCCAGCTCCTCGGGCGGGCAGCCGCGGTCGCAGCCGACCCCCAGCGCCAGCACCGGCGGATTGAGCAGCAGCTCGGCCTCGTCCGCCACCACCTGATGGTCGGTGACGCGCACGGCCGGCTCGGCCTCGTCGGTGAAGGGCAGATGCCGGAGCCAGCCGGCGTCGCCGGCCTCGACCTCCAGGCGCACCGGCTCGCCGGCCAGCAGGGCGGCGGCCACCGGCTTGGCGGCCTCGGGGTTGGCGACGTGCCAGCCGGGCGGCGGCTCGTCCAGCGCGACGCCCAGTTTCAGGTCGCCGGCGGTGGTGATGGCGGCGTGGCTGTCCAGCGCGGCGGCCAGCCGGCGGGCCAGTTCGTTGGCGCCGTGATGGCCGCCCAGCAGCGGCACCACGCTGGATCCGTCGGGCGCCACCGCCAGCACCGGCGGCTCGGCCTGCTTGTCCACCAGAACCGGGCCGATGGCGCGGATCAGGATGCCGGCGGCGCACACGCCGATGACCGGGGTGCCGGCCTTGAACAGGGCGGCGATATGGGCCTTGGTGTCGCCGAACGTCTCGTCGGCGCCGTCCACGCGGCCGGCCAGCCCGTGCAGGCGGGCCTCCGGCAGGGCCGCCTTGATGCGGCGGGCGGCGGGCAAGGCGGCGGGGGTGACGACAAGGATGGCGGTCATGCATGCACCAGAATGAGAGAGAAGTACGGAGCCTCGGCCGCATCGGCGAGGGGGATCAGGCGTTGGCGGTCCTGGGTCGCGCGCTCCACCACCAGGGCGCCGGCGGTGCGGCCCAGGCGGTCGAGCACCCGGCGCACCTTGGGCAGGTGGCGGCCGACCTTCATGATCACCGCCGCATCGGCGGCGGCCAGCAGACGCTCGATTTCGGCCTCGTCGCGGGTGGCGGGGATGATGGCGACCGCGTCCTCCAGCGTGCACAGGGGGCGTAGCGCCACCGCCGCCGCCGCCATGGGGCTGGCGATGCCCGGCACCACCTCGACCCGGAAGCGGTCGCGCAGGCGGGTCAGCAGATAGATGAAGCTGCCGAAGAACAGCGGGTCGCCCTCGCACAGAACGGCGACGTCGCGCCCGGCCTCCAGGTGGCCGGCGATCGTTTCGGCGGCGGTATCATAGGCGGCGTCGGTGTCGTCGCGCTCGGGGCGGAAGGACAGGCGGATGGCGATCTCGACCTTGCCGGCGGGGATGTGGGGGGCCGCGATGGTGCGCGCCAGCCCCTCGCCCTCCAGCGGCGCCGGCCATGCCAGCACCGGGCAGTCGCGCAGCAGCCGGGCGGCCTTGAGCGTCAGCAGTTCCGCGTCGCCGGGGCCGACGCCGACGCCGTAGAGGGTGCCGCTCATCCCTTCCTCCCGATGAACTGGGTGACCGGCATGGCCGGATGCCAGGTGTGGAAGCCGCCCACCGGAGCCAGCCGCGACACCGCGAGGCGCGTCATCTGGCCGCCGAAGCGGGCATGCAGCGCGATCAGCGCCGCCTCGCCCTCGGCGGTGACCGCGTTGGCCACCAGCCGGCCGCCGGGGCGCAGGCTTGACCAGCAGGCGTCCAGCAGGCCGGGGGCGGACACGCCGCCGCCGACGAAAATGGCGTCGGGATCGCTATAGGGCAGCGCCTCGGGCGCGCTGCCGCGAATGATCTGCAACGTGGGAACGCCCAGCGCGGCGGCGTTGGCGGCGATGCGGGCGCAGCGGTCGGCGCGCGGCTCGATGGCGACGGCCTGGCCGCCCGCGCGCATCCATTCGATGGCGATCGAGCCGCAGCCGGCGCCCACATCCCACAGCATCTGGCCGGGCAACGGCGCCAGCGCGGCCAGGGTGACGGCGCGGATCTCGCGCTTGGTCAACTGGCCGTCATGGTCGAAGGCGTCGTCGGGCAGGCCGGGAACCGGCGACCACACCCGCGCGCCCGGCTCGGCGCGGCATTCGATGGCGATGGTGTTGAGGTCGGCGGCGGCGCCCACCCAGGCTTCGGCCACGCTGTCGCGGACGCGCTCGCCCGTGCCGCCCAGATGCTCCAGCACCACCAGGCGCGACGGGCCATAGCCGGCCTTTTCCAGCAGCCGCGCCACGGCGGCCGGGCTTTGGCCGTCCTCGCTCAGCACCAGCAGGCGGCGGCCGGGGGAAAGGTGCAGGTGCAGCGCGTCGAGCGGGCGGCCATGCACGGTCAGGCACAGGCAATCCTGCAACGGCCAGCCCAGGGCGGAAGCGGCCAGGGAAAAGGCGCCCGGGTGGGGAAGCACCCGCATCTCGCCGGGCGAAACCCAGCGGGTCAGGGTGGCGCCGATGCCGAACCACATGGGATCGCCCGAGGCCAGCACGGCCACGTTGCGGCCACGCAACGAATCGATCAGGTCGCGCGCGCCGGCAAACGGGCTGGGCCATTCGCGCTTGTCGGCGTTGCCGCCCACCATGGCCAGGTGGCGGGCGCCGCCGATCACCACCTCGGCCGCGTCCAGTAGGGCGCGGGCGGCCGGGGCGAGTCCCGCCACTCCGTCGTCACCGATTCCGATCACCGACAGCCAGGGCCGGGTCATGGCAGGGCCCTCAGGCGCCGGGCGGAGCGCCGCCGCGCCCCCTGGCCGACGCGCGCATTAGCGCGCGGGCATCCGCCGGGCCGGTCCTTCGCCTCGCTCGCCCCCATCACTCCAGCCCCCCCGCCAGGGCGTTGACCGCCGCCGCCGCCATGGCCGAACCGCCGCGGCGGCCGCGCAAGCAGATGAAGGGCAGGCCGGACTGGATCAGCGCCTCCTTGCTTTCGGCGGCGCCGACGAAGCCGACCGGGAAGCCCAGGATCAGCGCCGGGCGCGGCGCGCCCTCCTCCATCAGTTCCAGCAGGTGGAACAGGGCGGTGGGGGCATTGCCGATGGCGACCACCGCGCCGTCCAGCAACGGGCGCCACAATTCCACCGCCATGGCCGAGCGGGTGGTGCCCAGCGCCTTGGCGGCCGCCGGCACGCTGGGGTCGTTCAGGGTGCACACCACCCGATTGGCCCTGGGCAGCTTGCGGGCGATGATGCCGTGCGCCACCATCTCGGCGTCCACCAGGATGGGCGCGCCGTCGCGCAGCGCCTGGATGCCGGCCTCGGCGGCGCCGTCGCTCCACGCCAGATCGGCGGCGATGTCGGTCATGCCGCAGGCATGGATGGTGCGCACCACCACGTCGCGCATGGCCGCCGGGACCGCCTCCAGTTCCACCTCGCGGCGGATGGTGGCGAAGGATTCGGCATAGATGGCGGCCGGGTCCTTGATCCAGTCATGGATGTCGATGCGATCGGGATCGGTGACGCCCAGAATCCAGCCCTCCTCGGTCTCCACCGCGGCACGTTCCGCCGCGCTCAGCTTGGGATCACCGGCGAACAACTGGCCCAGCCGGCCGGCCTCGTCCAGCGTGGCGTAATGGCGGGCCAGCGCGGCCACCTGGACGCGGTCCTTGACCTCGCCCGGCGCGGCCGCCGGCCGCAGCAGGCCGGGGTAAACCTCGGCCAGCACGATGCGCCAGTCCGAGGATTTGGACAGCGGCCGCAGCCCGGTCTCGAACGGCCACACGCGGGTGACCTCGGCCAGCCAGGGGCGGCGGCGCAGCGCCTCGAGCCGGGGAATGCCGGTCAGCGTCTGGCTGCCGACGCTGCCGGCATAGGCCAGTTGCCACACCGATTTGGCGCCGGTGACGCGGGTTTCCACCAGCCGGCGTTCGGCCAGACCGGCGAAATCGCCCTTGGTGGCGGCCAGATGGCTGCTTTCCACCGTCGCCGGCCGGCCCCAGAACGGCGCGGCGCGGCCCGAGACGCGCTGGTTGATGTCGGCGGCGACGGCAAAGCGGTTGTTGGCGTTATCGCCGCCGTCCTTTATTTCGGATGCGATCCGACGCCAGGCGCCGCGCCAGTCGGTGGCGCCCATGCGGCCGGCGAAGCCCTGGGGGAAGCCGAAACAGAAATCGAAGCCGACCAGCACGGTCAGGCCGCGCGCCGCCAGATCGGACAGCAGGTCGGCCAGTTGGCTTTCCGCCTCGGCCCGGGTCGGCGGATTAACGGTGGCCCGTTCCTCCAGCCCGTGGTCGCGGCGTTCCAGGCAGGTCCACCAGATGCTGTCCGGCCCGGTCTTGGGGCGCGACTCCGCGCTCCAATCCACCATCACATAGGCGTCGAAGACCGGGCCGGCCGCCAGCATGGGCGCCTACTCGCCGTGCTTGTGGTCGTGGGAATGGTCATGATCGTGATCATGGGAATGACCGTGACCATGATGGTGGTGGCCGTGGTGGTGATGGCCGTGATGATGATGCCCGTGGCCATGCTCGTGGCCGTGGTCGTGGTGATGGCCATGCTCGTGGTCGGCGTCGGTGCCGATGCCGCGCACATGGTGGTGATGGCCGGCCTGGACCGCGCCCACCGCGCCCTCGTGGCCCACCACCTGGGTGCGGTACTTGCACAGCGTGCAGTTCATGTGGGTTTCGCCGCGCAGGATCTCCTCGACCCGCTCGACGAAGCTGTCGATCACCCGCGGATGGTCGTTGAGATAGGGCGCGTTGATGAACTCGATGCCGGGATTGGCCGCCGCCGCCTCGTCCGCCCAGGCATAGATGCGCTTGACCAGCACGCCGGTGAACAGGAAGTACGGGAAGACGATGACGCGCTTGTAGCCCAGCTTGGTCACGCGCTCGAGCGCCTGGTTGACCAGCGGATAGGCGACGCCCGAATAGGCCACCTCGGCCCAGCCGAAGCCCATGCCCTCCCACAGCATGCGGGCGACCTTGGACACGTTGGAATTGGCGTCGGGGTCGTTGGTGCCGCGGCCCACCACCAGCAGCAGGGTGTCGGCGCGGGCGACGCCCGGCTTGCCCTTGGCCTCGGCCTCCTCGATGCGGGCGGCCGAGGCCGCCAGCAGCTTGGGGTCCACCGCCAGCTCGCGGCCGAACTGCACGCTCATGCCGGGGTTCTCGGCGGCGAAGGTGTTGATCTCCCACGGCAGGTCGTTCTTCACGTGCCCGGCCGCGAACAGCATGCCCGGCACCGCCAGCACGCGGGTGACGCCCTGGGCCTTCAGCGCGTCCAGGCCCTCGCGGATGATGGGGCGGGCAAATTCCAGATAGCCGCTTTCCACCGGGTATTGCGGCAGGCGCTCGCGCAAGTGGCGGGCCAGCGAGGCGAATTCGGTGGTGGCCTCGACGTCGCGGCTGCCGTGGCCGCAAATCATAACGCCGGTCTTTTCGGTCATGCGCGTGGTCCTTGCCTTCGTGCGGTTGCCGGCTGGTCCTTGCCTCCGGCCGGGTCAATTCAGGGCCAGGACTATAGGAAAAGCGCGCCGGGGTTGCCACCCCAAATCACCAGACGCTAAAGTCCGCGCCATGCTTCCCTTCGGCACCCATTTCGGCCACGCGCCCGACGCCCTTCTGATCCTCTTCATGGCGCTCGCCCTGGACGCCATGTTCGGCGAGATGGGGCCGCTGTTCCGGCTGCTGCCCCATCCGGTGGTGGTGATCGGCCGCCTGATCGGGCGGCTGGACAAGCGCTTGAACAAACCGTCCCTGCCCGAGGCGGAGCGCAAGACCCGCGGCGTGGTGCTGGTGGTGCTGATGGTCGCGCTGGCACTGGCGGTGGGCGGGGCGATCGCCTTCGTCGCCCGCGCGGTGCCCCATCTGTGGCTGATCGAGGTGTTCGCCGCCGCCACCCTGATCGCCCAGCGCGCCCTGTTCGACCACGTGGACGATGTCGCCCGCGCGCTCGAGCACAACGGGCTGGAGGCCGGCCGCTACGCGGTGTCGCGCATCGTCGGCCGCGACCCGCAAAGCCTGGACGAACACGGGGTGGCGCGCGCGGCCATCGAAAGCCTGGCGGAGAATTTCGCCGACGCGGTGGTGGCGCCGGTGTTCTGGTTCGTCGTGCTCGGGCTGCCCGGCCTGCTGCTGTACAAGACGGTCAATACCCTCGACAGCATGGTCGGCTATCGCAACGACAAGTACCGTGCCTTCGGCTGGGCGTCGGCGCGCCTGGACGATTTGCTGAACCTGATCCCCGCCCGTCTGTCCGGGCTGATCATCGCGCTGGCGGCGCTGTTCGCCGCGCGCGGCAACCCGCTGCGCGCATTGGGCACCATGGTCCGCGACGCCGGCCACCACAAAAGCCCCAATTCCGGCTGGCCCGAGGCGGCCATGGCCGGCGCGCTGGGTCTGGCACTGGGCGGCCCGCGCAAATATCCCGGCCTGGTGGTGGACGAGAAATGGATCGGCCAGGGCCGCGCGCGCGCCACCGTGGCCGATATCGACCGCGCGCTGCACCTGTTCTCGGCCGCGTGCCTGGTCAATGCCGGCGCGGTGGTCCTGCTGCTGTGGCTGCAGGCCTGAGCAGGCCCCCAGGCCCCCCGCCGCCCGTCGCCGCTTATCCCGCCATGGGCCGGCTGAGCGCCAACAGGCGGTCCAGGTCGATGGCCGCCGCCAGATGGTCGGCCAGACGGTCCAGCACCGCATCCACCATGGCGTCATAGGCGATGCCGTCGGCGCGGCCCGGCCGCAGCTCGGCCAGCAGGGCGGCGCGGAAGCGGTCGGAGGCGAACAGCCCATGCAGATAGCAGCCGCGCACCCGCCCGTCGGCCGAGGTGGCGCCGTCGGGCTGGCCGGCCAGATGCAGCACCGGCCGGGCGCAATCGGCGCCTTCGGTGCGGCCCATGTGCATCTCGTAGCCCTGCACCGGATGGCCGGCGCCGTCATGGCCGGCCACCTCCACCAGCACCTTGTCGCCGGCCATCACCGTGTCCACCGCCAACAGGCCGAGACCGTGGGCGACGCCGCCGGCCGGTCCCTCGACCCCCAGCGGGTCGGCGACGCTGCGGCCCAGCATCTGATAGCCGGCGCAGATGCCCAGGACCCAGCCGCCGCGCCGCACATGGGCCAGGATGTCGATGTCCCAGCCCTGGGCGCGCAGGAAGGCGAGGTCGGCGATGGTGGCCTTGGACCCGGGCAGGATGATCAGGTCGGCATCGGCCGGCAGCGGCCGCCCCGGGGCGACGATCGTCAGGCGCACGTCGGCTTCCGCCGCCAACGGGTCGAAATCGTCGAAATTGGCGATGCGCGACAGTTGCGGCACCGCGATGTGCACGCTCCCACCGGCGCCGGCGGCGGTGCGCAGCGAGGCGGCATCCTCGGCCGGCAGGCGGGCGGCCTCGGCGAAATAGGGCACCACGCCCAGACAGGGCAACCCGGCGGTATGGGCCGCCATGATGTCGATGGCCGGGGTGAACAGGCTGCAATCGCCGCGGAACTTGTTGATCACATAGCCGCACAGCCGCGCCCGCTCGGCCGGCGGCAGCAATTGCCAGGTGCCGACGATGCTGGCCAGCACGCCGCCGCGGTCGATGTCGCCGATCAGCACCACCGGCAGGTCGGCGGCCTCGGCAAAGCCCATGTTGGCGATGTCGGCGGCGCGCAGATTGACCTCGGCCGCGCTGCCCGCCCCTTCCACCAGCACCAGATCGGCGTCGCGGCCCAGCCGGTGGAAGCTTTCCAGCACCTTGGGCAGCAGGCTGGGTTTCAGGCGATAGTAATCGCGGGCGCCGGCATTGGTCAGCACGCGGCCCTGCACCACCACCTGGGCGCCCACGTCCGATTGCGGCTTCAGCAGCACCGGGTTCATGTCGGCGATGGCCGCCACCCCGCAGGCGCGCGCCTGCAACGCCTGGGCGCGGCCGATCTCGCCGCCGTCGGCGGTGACGGCGGCGTTGTTGGACATGTTCTGCGGCTTGAACGGCCGCACCGCCAGGCCCTGGCGGGCATAGGCGCGGCACAGGCCGGCGACCAGCAGGGATTTGCCGACGTCCGAGCCGGTGCCCTGGAACATCAGCGCGCGGGCGGGGGACCTAGCGGCCAAGGAGGTCACGCAGGCGGTCGGCCTGGGGGGCGTCCAGGCGGCGGGCGATCAGGATGTCCTCGGGCGTGGGGTTGCCGCCGTAATAGGCGGCGTTCCATGAATGGCGCGGCAGGATGCCCGACCCTTCCAGGCTGGCGCCGCCATAGATGCCGACCGCGCGGGAGAAGGCATAGATGTCGCCGCCCACGTTGAGCGTGGTCGCCGCTTCGGCGCCGGCACCCACGTGCAGCAGGGCGACGCCGGCATCGGCGCCCGCCTTGAAGCGGTTGTCCATCACCGCGCGCAGGCCGCCGTCGGTCATGATGATGAACATGGCCTCGGCGTCCTGGACGCCGATCTGCAGGCCGATGGACCCCGACGCCACCGAATAGAAGGCGGGGCCGGACCACCGCCCGTCGGCGTCGCGGGTCAGCAGCACGCCGGTGCCGTATTCGGCGCCCAGCAGGAAGCCGCCCTTGACCAGATCGGGCACGATCAGCACGCCCTTGGCCCGCGCCAGCAGGCTGGCGATGTTGCCTTCCAGATTGGAATCGCGGCGCAGGCGCTCCACCGTGGCCTGGGCCTTGCCCACCATCATGGTCTGGTCGGTGACGACGCCCTGGGCGCGGGCGGTGGGCGGCACCGCCAGCGCCAGCACGGCCAGCAGCACGAAACCAAGACGCCGCATGGTCAGAACTCCACGCCCGGCTGGGCCTTGATGCCCTCGCGGAAGGGATGCTTGACCATGGTCATCTCGGTCACCAGGTCGGCCGCCTCGATCACGGCGGGCAGGGCGTTGCGCCCGGTCATCACCACGTGCTGGCCCTCGGGCCGCGCCGCCAGAGCCGCCGACACCGCTTCCCACGACAGGTAGTCATAGCGCAGCGCCACGTTGATCTCGTCCAGGATCACCATGCGGGTGTCGGGGTCGGACAGCATGGCCTGGGCCGCTTCCCACGCGCGGGCGGCGGCCTGGATGTCGCGCTCGCGGTCCTGGGTTTCCCAGGTGAAGCCCTCGCCCATGGCCTTGAAGGTGATGCCGGGCAGGCTTTCCAGCACGCGGCGCTCGGCGGTGTCCCACGCCCCCTTGATGAACTGGACGATGCCCACCTTGAAGCCGTGGCCGACGCAGCGGACGGCCATGCCGAAAGCGGCGGTGGACTTTCCCTTGCCGGGGCCGGTGTGGACAAGCAGCAAACCCTTCTCGCCCACTTTCTTCGCCATCAGCTTGTCTCGGCTGGCCTTCTTCTTGGCCATCTTCTCTTTGTGGCGTTGCAGGACGTCTTCGGTCATAACGCTGGGGCTTCCGCTGGATGGGGGTTGGAATGCGCGTTCTCGCGGCCGTGACCGCAATGATGATGCTTGCCGCAACCGGTGCCCCGGCGCAAGGCCCACGCGCCGATGGCAGCCGGAATATGGGGCCGCGCGGCCTGGCCGAATGGATGTTGCCGGGCGCGGGCGGCGGCGCCGTCGCCATCGGCCCGGTGGGCGATGACGGGCTGGCGGTCACCGGGCGCGGCGCCAACGGTCCCCGCCTTGTCCGCCTGGACGGCCGCGGCCGCGCCGTGGACGACCTGGTGCTGGC
>JAFAAW010000131.1 GCA_023426365.1 Pseudomonadota bacterium | reverse complement strand
CTGCTTCGCCGGCCGCGCCCGCCGTCGCTTCCGTCAAGCCGGCGCCGACTCCGACTCCGGCCGCCGCGGCCAAGGTGCCGGCCGGCGGCGACTGGCTGATCCAGTTGGGTGCGCTGCGCACCGCCCCCGATGCCGACAAGGAATGGGGCCGCATCCAGCGCGCCAACCACGACCTGCTGGGCGCGCTCCGGCCCGACGTGGTGCGGGTGGAACTGGGCGAGAAGGGGACCTTCTGGCGCCTGCGCGCCGGCCCGCTGTCGGAACAGGCCGCCAGGCAATTGTGCAACGACCTGAAGGCTCGCAATCAAGGGTGCATCATTGCCCGCAAATAACCTGCCCCCCGCCGCCGCCATTCTGGGCTGTTCGGGCCTGACCCTGACCGACGAGGAGCGGCGCTTCTTCCAGGCGGTCAACCCGCTCGGCTTCATCCTGTTCGCCCGCAACGTGGACACCCCCGATCAGGTCCGCGCCCTGGTCGCGTCATTGCGCGAGACGGTCGGCCGCGCCGATGCGCCCGTGCTGATCGACCAGGAAGGGGGGCGGGTGCAGCGCCTGCGTCCGCCGCATTGGCGCAAGGCCCCCGCCGGCGAGCCGTTCGCCCGGCTGGCCGCCCGCGATCTTGATGGCGCGCGCGAGGCCCTGCGCCTCAACTACCGGCTGATCGGCCGCGAGTTGGTGGAGCTGGGCATCGACGTGGATTGTGCGCCCGTGCTGGACGTGCCGGTGCCTGGCGCCCACGACGTGATCGGCGACCGCGCCTTCGGCCATAGCCCCGACATGGTCGCGGCCCTGGGGCGCGCCGTCTGCGACGGCCTGCTCGATGAAGGCGTGCTGCCGGTGATCAAGCACATCCCCGGCCATGGCCGGTCCATGGTGGACAGCCATCTGGATCTGCCGGTGGTGGAGGCTAGCCGCGCCGAACTGGAGGCGCAGGACTTCCCGCCGTTCCGCGCCCTGGCCGACGCGCCGTGGGCGATGACCGCGCATGTGGTCTACAAATCCATCGATGATCGCGCGCCCGCCACTACCTCGGTCCGGGTGATCGGCGAAATCATCCGTGGAATCATCGGCTTCCGAGGCGTTCTTATTTCCGATGACCTGTCCATGAAGGCGTTGGGGGGGCGGTTCGAGGACCGCACCACGGCGTCGCTGGACGCCGGCTGCGACCTGGTCTTGCACTGCAACGGCGACATGGCCGAGATGCAGGCGGTGGCCGCCGCCCTGCGCCCGCTGACCGAGGCGGCGCAGGAACGCCTGGCGGTGGCCGCGCGGCAAAAGCGCGTGCCTGGACCGATGGATGTGGCGGCCGCCGTCAACCGGGTTGACGGATTGCTGGCATGATCGACCTGACCGGCATCGTGCAGCAGGTTTCGGTGGTGGCGTTGCCGCTGATCTTCGCCATCACCCTGCACGAGGCTGCGCACGGCTATGTGGCCTGGGCCATGGGCGACGACACCGCGCGTCGGCTGGGCCGCATCTCGCTCAACCCGCTGCGCCACGTGGATCCGTTCGGCACCATCATCCTGCCGGCCATGCTGATGGTGATGGGCAGTTTCCTGTTCGGCTGGGCCAAGCCGGTGCCGGTCAATTTCACCAAGCTGCGTTCCCCGCGCTGGGGCATGGTGGCGGTGGCGGCCGCCGGGCCGGGTGCCAACATCCTGATGGCCAGCATGGCCATCGTGCTGCTGCCGCTGGTGTCGGGGCTGCCCGGTGCGGCGGTGGACTGGGCGCGGCTCAATCTGGTTTATGCGGTTCAGATCAACCTGTTGCTGGCCGTCTTCAACATGCTGCCGGTGCCGCCCCTGGACGGCGGCCGCGTGCTGGTGGGCATCCTGCCGCGCCCGCTGGCCATGCGGGTGGCGCGCATCGAGAATGTGGGCATCCTGATCCTGCTGGCCGCGCTGGTGCTGCTGCCCATGCTGGGGCGCGAGCTGGGGCTGCCGCTCGACCCGTTCGACTGGGTGATCCAGCCGGCGGTCAACGCGCTGCTGGAGGGCTTGGTGGCGGTCTTCGGGGGCATCTGATGTTCCAGGACGACGAAGAGGGGGGCGGCCGCGACGAGGGCGAGCGGCTGATGCTGGACCTCGACGGCTTCGAGGGGCCGCTGGACGTTCTGCTGTCGCTGGCGCGCGAGCAGAAGGTGGACCTTGCCCGCATCTCAATCCTGCGGCTGGCCGACCAATACCTGGACTTCGTCCAGCGCGTGCGCCAGAAGCACCTGGACCTCGCCGCCGAATATCTGGTGATGGCGGCATGGCTGGCCTATCTCAAGTCGCGCCTTCTGCTGCCCGAGCCGGAACCGGAACAGGACGGCCTGCCCAGCGCCGCCGAGATGGCCGAGGTCCTGGCCTTCCGCCTGCGCCGGCTGGAAGCCATGCAGCGGGCCGGCACCGGCCTGCTGACCCGCGCGCAGCTTGGGCGCGAGTTCTTCGCCCGGGGCGCCCCCGACGAGATCCCGGTGGTCACGCGTTCCATCTTCGACGTCCAGTTGTTCGATCTGCTCAAGGCCTATGCCGACCACATCGTGCGCACCTCGGTGCGGACGCTGACCATCGAGGCCCCCGACCTCTATTCGGTCGAGGATGCGTTGCGGCGCCTGGAAAACCTGCTGGGCCGCATGCCCGACTGGTCGGTGCTGTCGTCCTATCTGCCGCAGATCGAGGGCGACCCGCTCAAGATGAAATCCGCCGTCGCCTCCACCTTCATCGCGGCGCTGGAACTGGCCAAGCAGGGCCGCCTGCAACTGCGTCAGGACGGCGGCCCCTACAGCCCCATCTACGTCAAATCGCTGGGAGGCGAGGGGAGTTGAGCGTCGAGTTGGAACATCTGCGCCTGATCGAGGCCATCTTGTTCGCCACCGCCGAGCCGCTGGACGAACGTATGCTGGCCGAGCGCCTGCCCGAGGGGGTGGAGGTGGCCGAGCTGCTGGCGGAATTGCAGGCGCAATACGCCCCGCGCGGCGTCAATCTGGTGCGGCGCGAGGGCAAATGGGCCTTCCGCACCGCCTCCGACCTGGCCGGCCAGTTGGTCATCGAGCAGACCCAGACCCGCCGCCTGAGCCGCGCCGCCATTGAGGTGCTGGCGATCATCGCCTACAACCAGCCGATCACCCGCGCCGAGATCGAGGAGGTGCGCGGGGTGGCGCTGTCCAAGGGCACGCTGGACCTGTTGTTCGAGGCGGGCTGGATCCGCCCCAAGGGGCGGCGGCGCACGCCGGGCCGGCCGCTGCAATGGGCGACCTCGGACGCCTTTCTCGACCATTTCGGCCTGGAAAGCCTCGAGGATTTGCCCAACCTCAAGGAACTCAAGGCCGCCGGCCTGCTGGATACGCGGCCGGCGGCGGATGCCTATGGCAACCGCGCGGTCGAGGGTGATTCGCCGGTGGACACGCTCGACGACGACGCCGAACCCGAGGTCGAGCCGCTGGACGAGGAAACGCTGCTGGGGCTGGCCGAGTAAGCGCGATAGGGAATTGTCGTACCAGGGCGGTTGCGGCGCCATCTGTCTTCTGCGATGATCCGCGCCCGACCCGCTTCAAAAAACGCAAGGGCAGGAGTGACGCTCGATGGGTAGTTTCAGCATTTGGCACTGGCTGATCGTTCTGGTCATCGTGCTGTTGCTGTTCGGCGCCGGTAAGATTCCGAAGCTGATGGGTGACATGGCCAAGGGTGTCAAGGCCTTCAAGAAGGGCCTGGCGGACGAGGACGAGGACAACTCGGCCAAGTCGCAGCAGATCGATGCCCAGCCGGCCGCCAAGCCGGCGGACAAGGACACCGTCAAGCACTGATGAAACGCGGCTGACGCCTTTGGCGGCAGGGAGTTTTCGCGCCTATGTTCGATATCGGCTGGGATGAAATGGCTTTGGTGGCCGTGGTGGCGTTGATCGTCATCGGCCCCAAGGACCTGCCGGTCGTGCTGCGCCAGATCGGCCGTTGGACCCGCAAGGCCCGCGAGATGGCCGGTGAATTCCAGCGCGGCGTGGACGACATGGTGCGCGAAAGCGAACTGGCCGAGCTGAAGACGCAGGTGGAGAAGGCGGCCGACCCCAACGCGCTTCGGCGTGAGATTGAAAAGACCGTCGATCCCACCGGCGACATCGCCCGCAGCCTGGAGCCGCCGGTGTTGCCCCCGGTGGACGAGGTCAAGGCGGCGGCCGAGCCGCCGGCGGTCGCCCAGCCCGCTGCCCCGGCCGTCGAGGCCCAGCCGGAACCCGAACTGCCGCCGACGGCGCCGTTCGAAGCGCCGCGCAAGCCGCCCGAACCCTAAGGACCTCCGGTGACCGCGTCTCACACCGACAAGACCATGCCGCTGCTCGAACATCTGATCGAGCTGCGCAGCCGGCTTCTGTGGTCGCTGCTGGCCTTCATTGTCGCCTTTGCCGGGTGCTTCTATTTCGCCGCCGACATCTATGCCTTCCTGCTCGAGCCTTACGCCCATGCGGCGCTGGCCAAGGGCGGCATGCGCCGGCTGATCTATACCGCGCCGACGGAAGCCTTCTTCACCTATGTGAAGGTTGCGGCCTTTGCCGCCGCCGTGGTCTGCTTTCCGGTGTGGGCGGGGCAGTTGTGGGCCTTTGTCGCCCCCGGTCTTTACAAGCACGAGAAGCAGGCGTTCGCGCCGTTCCTGATCGCCACCCCGGTGCTGTTCACCCTGGGCGCCGCGCTGGTCTATTACCTCGTCCTGCCCATGGTCTACACCTACCTGCTGGGCTTCGAGAACCTGTTGCCCGGCGCCGACGAGCTGCCCATCCAGCTCGAGGCCAAGGTCAGCGAATCGCTGTCGTTGGTCATGACCCTGGTGTTCGCCTTCGGCCTGGCCTTCCAGATGCCGGTGCTGCTGACGCTGCTGGCCCGTGTCGGCCTGCTCACCGCGAAGGGGCTGGCGGAAAAACGCCGCTATGCCATCGTCGCCGTGTTCGTGTTCGCCGCCGTCGTCACCCCGCCCGACGTGGTCAGCCAGCTCTCGCTGGCGGTGCCCATGGTGCTGCTGTACGAGGTGTCCATCATCGCCGCCCGCTTTGCCGAGAAGAAGCGCGCCGAGAACGAGGACGCCGAGGACGACGACGACGTCGCCGACGAAACCGACTTCAATTCGTAAACCCTACGGCTTATAAGCCTTTCCATTCTCTGCCCCGGAAGGCCCCTGATGCACGATCTCAAGTGGATTCGCGATAACCCCGCCGCGTTCGATGCCGGTCTGGCCCGCAAGGGGCTGGAGCCGCGCTCCGCCGAGGTGCTGGCGCTGGATTCCGAGCGCCGCGCCGTGCAGACCCGGGTGCAGGAGTTGCTGGCGCGCCGCAACGAAGCCTCCAAGCAGATCGGCATGCTCAAGAAGCAGGGCCAGGACGCCTCGGCGGCGATGGAGGAAGTCGCCAAGCTCAAGGAAGAGGTTCCCGCGCTGGAAGCCCGCGAACGCGACCTGGCCGAGCAACTGGACGCCATCCTGGCCGCCCTGCCCAATATCCCCGCCGCCGACGTGCCCGACGGTCCCGACGAGGACCACAATGTGGAACTGCGCAAGTGGGGCACCCCGCGCAGCTTCGATTTCCAGCCCAAGGAGCATGACGCCCTGGGCGACGGCTTGGGCCTGATGGATTTCGAAGGCGCGGCCAAGCTGTCGGGCGCGCGCTTCGTGGTGCTCAAGGGCAAGCTGGCGCGGCTCGAACGTGCGCTCGCCCAGTTCATGCTGGACACCCAGACCGAGGAGCACGGCTATACCGAGGTCAACCCGCCGACCCTGGTCAAGGACGGCGCGCTGTTCGGCACCGGCCAGTTGCCCAAGTTCGGCGAGGATCTCTTCAAGACCAACACCGGCCATTGGCTGATCCCGACCGCCGAGGTGCCGCTGACCAACCTGCTGGCCGACAGCATCGTGGACGAATCCCAGCTTCCCATCCGCATGACCGCGCTGACGCCGTGCTATCGCTCGGAAGCGGGGGCGGCGGGCAAGGACACCCGCGGCATGATCCGCCAGCACCAGTTCTGGAAGGTGGAACTGGTCTCCATCGCCCATCCCGAGCGGTCGGCCGAGGAGCACGAGCGCATGACCCAATGCGCCGAGACCATTCTGCAACGCCTGGGCCTGCCGTATCGCGTCATCGTGCTGTGCACCGGCGACATGGGCTTCTCTGCGCAGAAGACCTACGACATCGAGGTATGGCTGCCCGGCCAGAACCGCTATCGCGAGATTTCCTCGTGCTCGAATTGCGGCGACTTCCAGGCCCGGCGCATGAAGGCCCGCTTCAAGTCGGACAAGGGCAACCGGCTGGTCCACACGCTGAACGGCTCGGGCCTCGCGGTCGGCCGCACGCTGGTGGCCGTGCTGGAAAACTATCAGCAGGCCGATGGCTCGATCGTCGTGCCGGAATGCCTGCGCAAGTACATGGGCGGCCCGGACGTCATCCGCTGATGTTCCCGCCCATCCCCGACCTGTCCGAGGCGCGCATCCTCGTCTCCAACGACGACGGCATCCACGCGCCCGGCATCAAGCTGCTGGAAAAGGTGGCGCGCAGCCTGTGCAAGGATGTCTGGGTGGTGGCGCCGGAATCCGAGCAATCGGCCGCCGGCCATTCGCTGACCATCCGCCGGCCGCTCAGGGTCCGTCAGGTGTCGCGGCGGCGCTATGCGGTGGACGGCACGCCCACCGACGCGGTGCTGCTGGGCATCAATCACGTGCTGCGCGACAAGCGGCCCACCCTGGTGCTGTCGGGCGTCAACCGTGGCGGAAACTTGGGCGAGGACGTGACCTATTCCGGCACCGTGGCGGCGGCCATGGAGGCCACCATCCTGGGCGTGCCGGCCATCGCCTTTTCCCAGTATTACGGCCCCGACCATCCCATCCGCTGGACCACCGCCGAACATTGGGCGCCCGAGATCATCCGCCGAGTCACCCAGGTGGGGTGGGGGCGCAACGTTCTGATCAACGTGAACTTTCCCGACGTGCCCGCCGACAAGGTGACCGGCATCGAGGTGGTGCGCCAGGGCAAGCGCAAGATCGGCGACGATCTGGCCGAGCGGTTGGATCCGCGCGGCGAACCCTATATCTGGATTGGTGCCCAGCGGGCCGAGGACCGGTCCACCAAGGGAACCGATATCGAGGCGGTGGTGCGCGGCGCGGTGTCGGTGACGCCGCTATGCGTGGACCTGACCGACCGCGGAACCATGGATTCGCTGGCAACCGTCTTCGCCAAGGGGTAGGGACATGGCCGCCGAGGCTCGGGTCATCCGCCTGCTGATGGAGCTGCGCCGCCTGGGCGTGACCGACACGCCCACGCTGGCCGCCATTGAAAAGGTGCCGCGCGACCTGTTCGTGGCGCCGCCTTTCCTGGATCAGGCATACGAGAACCGCGCATTGCCCATCGGCCGCGGTCAGACCGTCAGCCAGCCCCTGGTGGTCGGCCTGATGACCCAGGCGCTGGAGGTGGGCGACCGCATGAAGGTGCTGGAGATCGGCACCGGCTCGGGCTATCAGGCCGCCATCCTGGCGCAATTGTGCCGCCGCCTCTATACCATCGAACGGCACAAGCCGTTGCTGAAGGAGGCGGAGGAACGCTTCAGGCGCCTGCGCATCCACAACATCACCGCCAAGGTGGGCGACGGGTCGCGCGGCTGGCACGAGCAGGCGCCGTTCGAGCGGATCATGGTCACCGCCGCCGCCCACGACATCCCCCCCATCCTGGTGGAGCAACTGGCGGTCGGCGGCATCATGGTTCTGCCGCTGGGCGACGCCCATGCCCTGGAACAGGACCTGATCAAGATCACCAAGACCGGAGACGGCCTGCATATCGACCATCTGGGGCCGGTCCGCTTCGTGCCTTTGGTGGAAGGCATCGCCGAGGATTAGGGGAATTTGCCTAGGCGCGTGCCCATTGCCGCTGGCGGGGGCGGGCCTGTATAGTGCGCCCCATGAGTGCATTCCTACCTCATATGGTTCGGCGGCTGGCGCTGGTTGCCTTGGCGCCGTTGGCTTTGGCGGCTTGCGACCCCAACATGCGCGGGGTCGGGGCGCCGGTGACGCGCGGTCCGTCCGCCCATGCGGGCTGCGGCGGCAGCATGACGGTCTATTCCGGCGACACCGTCTATTCCGTGGCGCGGCGCTGCAACGTCTCGGTGCGTGAATTGATCGAGGCCAACCGCCTGCAGGCGCCCTATCAGATCAATGCGGGCCAGGTGCTGCGCATTCCCGGCGGCAGCGGCGAATACGTGGTCAGCCGCGGCGACACCCTTTTGGTGCTGGCGCGCCGGCTGGGCGTCGATTTCCAGACCCTGGCGCGCACCAACGGCAAAACCCCGCCATACACCATCTATGTGGGCGAAAAGCTGCGGGTGCCCGGCTCTTATTCCGGCGGCGCCCAGGTGGCGCGATCGCCGGCCGCCGGCGGCAATGGCGGTACGCTGGTGATCGCCTCGCCCAACGCGCCGGGCGGGGCCAAGGCGCCGTCGCGGGCGCCGACCACCACCATGAGCAGGTTGCCGCCCGATCCCGCGCCGCTTCCGGCGCCCCCGCAGGCGCAGACCCAGACGGCGCAGGCCGACACCGCCCCCGCGCCGGAACCGCGCCCCAGCGGCCCGGCCCCAAGCGCGCAGCAGCAGGCCAGCCTGCCGCCGCCACCGCCGCCGCCGCTGGCCGGAAAGGGCTTCATCTGGCCGCTGCGCGGCGAGGTGCTCAACGAATTCGGCCCGTTGGCCAAGGGGCAGCACAACGACGGCGTCAACATCGCCGCGCCGCGCGGCACCCCGGTCAGGGCGGCGGAGAACGGCGTGGTCGCCTATGTGGGCAACGAACTCAAGGGCTTCGGCAATCTGCTGCTGATCAAGCATGCCGATGGCTGGATGACGGCTTACGCCCATAACGACCAGTTGCTGGTCGGCAAGGGCGAGCAGGTGCGGCGCGGCCAGCAGATCGCCACCGTGGGGTCCAGCGGCAACGTCACCCAGCCGCAACTGCACTTCGAATTGCGGCGCGGCACCGAGGCGGTCAATCCGAACGACTACATCAAGGGCGACCTGATCAGTTTGTTCGGCCTGCTGGCGCCGGCCGACGGCGCTTGACCAAGGGCAAGGAAGACGGCCGAGGGGCGCGCGATGCTGCCCCCATGTTCAGATCGCTCCAAACAGCCCCGACCCTGACGCCGTACGAGGCGCTGCTGGTCGGTGGCGGCATCATCCTTGGCGGCATCGCCCTGTTCGCGCTGATGTTGCTGGTCACGCGCTGGCTGGCCCGGCGCTAAGCCTTCGGCCATGCGGCGGGCGGCCATCGTGCGTCGGGGGTGACGCACGATGGGGCGGCTTTGCCTTCGGCGGTCGCCGCCTTATGCCAGCGGCTTGCCCAGGCGGCCGGCCAGGTCCTGAATGAACTGCCACGCCACCCGGCCCGAGCGCGAGCCGCGCGTCACCGCCCATTCATTGGCCTCGGCCCGCAGGGTGTCGGTGTCGATGGGCAGGCCGTAGCGCGCCACATAGCCTTCGACGATGTCGAAATAGGTGTCCTGCGCCACGTGGTGGAAGCCGAGCCACAGCCCGAACCGGTCGGACAGCGAGACCTTTTCCTCGACGGCCTCGTGCGGGTTGATGGCGGTGGAGCGCTCGTTCTCGATCATGTCGCGCGACAGCAGGTGACGGCGGTTCGAGGTGGCGTAGAACACCACGTTCTGGGGCCGACCCTCGATACCACCTTCCAGCACGGCCTTGAGCGACTTGTAGGCCTCGTCGGTGCCCTCGAACGAGAGGTCGTCGCAGAACAGCAGGCAGCGGCGGCCCGAATCTTTCAGGATGCGCAGCAGGCGGGGCAGGCTGGGGATATCCTCGCGATGGATTTCCACCAGTACCACGCTGCCCGGCTTCTCGGCGTTCAGCACCGCGTGCACCGCCTTGACCAGCGAGCTTTTGCCGGTGCCGCGCGCGCCCCACAACAGCGCGTTGTTGGCCGGCAGACCCATGGCGAAGCGGCGGGTGTTGTCCAGCAAAAGGCCGCGCTGGCGCTCGATGCCCTTGAGCAGGTCCAGATCGACGCGATTGACCTGGGGCACCGGTTCCAGACAGTCGGGATCGGCGTGCCAGACGAAGGCATCGGCCGCGCTCAGGTCGGGGGCGGGCGGCGGCGGCGGCGCCATGCGATCCAGGGCATCGGCGATGCGAGAGAGCAGCGAAATGGCATCGGGTGTCATGGGCGACCTGCGGCTGGAAAAGTGTCGGCCAGAGGGTAGGGGGGCTTGCGCCGCTCGGCAAGGGGCGTGCGAACAGATAATTTATAGGGAGTTAAGGTTTGCATCCCCTGGTGTTGCCGCTATATTCCGCAGACTTTCCTAGGCCTATCATCTTTAAGGAGACCTCCATGTTCGTGTCACCCGCCTTCGCTCAGGCTGCCGGTCAGGCCGGTGGTATTGCCGGGGGAATCGAGGCCTTCCTGCCGCTCATCCTCATTTTCGTGGTGTTCTATTTCTTGATGATCCGTCCGCAGCAGAAGCGGATGAAGCAGCACAAGGAAATGCTGAGCCAGTTGCGCCGCGGCGACCGCGTGGTGACCTCGGGTGGCATCCTTGGTACCGTCAACAAGGTGGTTGACGACAAGGAAGTGGTGGTCGAGATCGCTGATGACGTTCGCGTCCGCGTGCTGCGCGCCACCATCCAGGACATTGTTTCCAAGACCGAGCCGGTCGCCGCCGAGGCGGAAAAGTCGGCCGACAAGTAAGCCGATCCCGGGGGTCGTCCCACCCCCGCCGCCGGCAGGGGTGGGGACGTTCCTTTTTATCCCAGATGGCGGGGCGCGCGTGGCCCGCTTTCCCGCCAGGACCCGTCCCGGTGGCGTCGGTCGCCCCGGCCGGCGTCCCCCGGGCGACGCCGGACTTGGCTGGCCCGCTGCTGCGCGGGGCTTGGTCGGCACACGCTATGCCCTGACCCTCTTGGAGAGGGGGGCTTGGCCCCCCATTTAGGCGATCATGGACATTACTCCCGTCGTTTCCGCCGACCGCCAGTTGATCCATGGATATGGCGATCACGGCTTTACCATCACTGGCATCCGCCACGAAGGCTCGGTTCTGGTTCTGCCCGCGCGCACCCTGGCTTGGCCGGTGTCCACGATCGCCGAACTGACCGTGGACAGCCTGGCCCCGGTGCTGACGGCCGATCCGCTGCCGGCGGTACTGCTGCTGGGCTGCGGCCGGGGTATGAGCGTGATCCCGCGTGAGATCAAGGCCGCGTTGCGGGCCGCCGGAATCGTCGTCGAGCCAATGGACACCGGTGCCGCCTGCCGCACCTACAACGTGCTGCTGACCGAGGGGCGTGACGTGGCCGCCGCGTTGATCGCGGTATAGCCAGGCTGGCCCCCATCGCCGCAGGCCGGCAGGGGGGGCGGCCAACAAAAAGGGTCCCTTGCGGGACCCTTTTTCTTTTCAGCCGGTGATCGCCGGTTACTGGGCGATGACGCTGACGGCGCGGCGGTTCTGGGACCAGGCAGACTCGTTCGAGCCGATGGCCTCGGGGCGCTCCTTGCCGTAGGTGGTGGTGGCCAGACGGTTGGCCGACACACCCTGGGCCAGCAGGTACTCGCGCACCGACTGGGCGCGGCGGTCGCCCAGCGCCAGGTTGTACTCGCGGGTGCCGCGTTCGTCGGCATGGCCTTCGATGCGCAGCGCGATGGTCGGATAACGGCGCAGGAAGGCGGCCTGACGATCCAGGGTCTGCTTGGATTCGGCGTTCAGCGAGACGCTGTCGAGACCGAAATAGACGCGGTCGCCCACGCTGGTCTGAAATTCGCGCTGCAACTGGGCCAGGCGCTCGGCCTCGGTCAGCGCGCCCTGGCCAACGGGGCCGCGGGGCTGCTGGGTACCCAGGGCCGAGCCCGAGCCGGTGACGCCGCCGGCCTGCTGGGACTGGTCCGAGCAAGCCGAAATGGCCAGCATAGCGGCCAGGGCGGTGAACGAAACAACGATGCGACGCATGGTTTGGTGTTCCCTGGTGGTGGTCTTCTGTCGGCTGCAACGGCCGAAGCTCGGCACGATGGCCGAGGAAGGTGGCGAAAATGTGGAAATGGCCCCTCCTTTGGGGAGAGGCCATTTTTTTACCACAAAACCTTGGTTCAGCCCAGGTTCTTCTCGACGAAGTCCCAGTTGACCAGATGGTCCAGGAAGGCCTGGACGAAGTCGGGACGGCGGTTCTGGTAATCCAGGTAATAAGCGTGTTCCCACACATCCACGGTCAACAGCGCCTTCTGGCCATGCGCCATGGGAAGGTCAGCGTTGCCGGTCTTGGTGATCTTCAGCTTGCCGTTTTCCTCGACCAGCCAGGCCCAGCCGGAGCCGAACTGGGTGACGGCAGCGTTCTTGAATTCCTCGGCGAACTTCTCGTACGAGCCGAAGGCCGCTTCGATGGCGGCCAGGACCTTGCCGGCCGGCTTGCCGCCGCCGCCCTTCTTCATGCAATTCCAGAAGAAGGTGTGGTTCCACACCTGGGCGGCGTTGTTGAAGATGCCCTGCTTGGCCGGCAGATCCTTGGCGGCGACCAGGATCACCTCTTCCAGCGGCTTGCTGGCCAGATCGGTGTCCTTGGTCAGGTTATTCAGGTTGACCACATAGGCGTTGTGGTGCTTGCCGTGATGGAATTCGAGGGTCTGGGCCGAGATATGCGGCTCCAGCGCCGACTTGTCATAGGGGAGAGCGGGAAGCTCGAAAGCCATGGCGATGCCTCTTTGATAATGGGCTAGTTTGGAAAAGGTCTAAACGTGTCGCACAAAATAGGTAGTCCATGCGCAGTTGTGAAGAGCCTAAAACACTCTTAGGCGAACGACAACGACTCGTGCCCGACCGCAAGCCTTGCGGCGGCTAGCCCGGATGCCACGGCGGCTTCCATGGTACAAGGCCAGGGGCATGCCAACCAGTCGCCCGCAAGCCATAGCCACGGAACGTTGGTGACAGGGCCGGGGCGAAGGCGCACCACTTCGGGGGTATGGGCCAGGGTGGCGCGCCGTTCCTTGATCACCCGGACGGGGGGGACTCGGTCGGCGGCGGCCCGCATCACCGGCGCAATCTCGGCCCACAGGCGCGCGGCAATGACGTCGGCGGGCAGCTCGGCCAGCGCGCCGGCCGCCGAGACGGTGACCGACACCACGTCGTCACGGACGAACAGCCATTGTGCCAGCCCGCCCACCAATCCCAGAAAGGGTTGTCCGCCCGGCAACCCGGCGGCATGGTCCAGGCGGAAATGGGCATTGACGATGGCCGAGGTGGGCAGGCGCGGCAGGCCGGGCAGCAGATCGGCGGCCACCCACGGCGGCACCGCCAGGATGGCCCGGTCCTGTGGTCCCAGCGGCTGTGCGCCGTCGTCGAATTCCAATGCCTGCGGCGCGATCGCCATCAACCGGCGGCCATAGCGCAACTGCGCGCCGTGGGCGGCCAGCGTCGCTTCGGCCGGGGCGGCGAACAGCGACGACAGGCCGCCGGCCGCCAGATGGGGGCGCAACGCGGCCTTGCCGCCCAGCAGAACTTCGCGCAGGACGCAGGCCAGCAACCGGGCCGACGCATGCTCGGGCGTGGTGTTGAGGATCGCCTCGCACAAGGGTTGCCACAACGTGGGAAACGACCGCGAAGCGCCCAGCCGGGCGGCCACGGTCTGGTCGGATTTGACCCAGGGCAGGCCCAGGGCGCGCGCGGTTTCGCCGACGCCCGCCGACAGATTGCCCGGATGCACCACCCAATGGCGGCCGCTGCCCAGATCCAGGAACGGAAAGCGCGGCTCGACCCGCTCCAGCGTCTCGGCGCCGCCGATGGCGGCGGCAAAGGCGAGGGCGTGGCGGTTGGCGCCCAGCAGCAGATGGCTGCCGTTGTCCACCACCCGGTCCAGCACCTGGCAGCGGAACGAGCGGCAGCGCCCGCCCGCATGGGGCGCGGCCTCGTGCAGCGCCACCCGCCAGCCGGATCGCACCCCGGCCACGGCGGCGGCCAGCCCGGCCAAGCCGGCGCCGACGACGTGCAGGGTGCCGCTCACGATCCCGCCGCCGCCACTCTCAGCGCGATCCACAGATGGTTCAGCCGCGACAGGCGCGGCGGCCGCTCGGGATTGTGCCAGCCGCGTTCCGTCAACCGGGCCAGTTGGCGGCGATAGGTCGCCATCATCACCGCCGCCGGCAGCAGCCGGCGCCCGCCCCGCCCGCGCAATTAGGCGTCGGCCGCGCGAAAAAACTCCACCGCCCCACGGGCGC
>JAFAAW010000034.1 GCA_023426365.1 Pseudomonadota bacterium | reverse complement strand
ATCGCCCTTGCCGTCGCGCTTGACCTCGTACATGGCCTTGTCGGCGCGCGCGATCAGGGCCTCCAGCGTCTCGACGCTGGCGCCGGCATGGACGGCGACGCCCAGCGACATGTGCAGCGGACGGTCGACCGCGCCCGAGAACTGCTCCAGCCCGCCCGCCGCCGCCGCCAGCATCTCCTGGCAGCGCTGCACCGCGATCTGCTGTTCGGCGCCTTCCAGCCAGATGGCGAATTCGTCGCCGCCCAGCCGGGCGACGATGTCGATGGGCCGGGTGTGCTGCATCAGCAGGTCGCGCACCGCCAGCAGTGCGCGGTCGCCGGCATTGTGGCCGTGCACGTCGTTGACCAGCTTGAAATTGTCCAGGTCCACATAGATCAGCGCGGCGGGCTTGTGTTCGCGGCTCAGGCGCTGGAAACGCCGCGCGATCTCCTCGAAAAAGGCGCGGCGGTTGAAGAGGCCGGTCAGCGAATCGGTGCGCGACAGCCGCAGGATGCGTTCGTGATTGGCGATCTGTTCGTTGGCCAGCCCCACCTGGTTGGCCACGTCGTCGATCAGCAGGCGGTCGTCGTCGCTCCACACCCCGCGCGAGGGGGCGCGCCACAGCAGCACGGCGCCGTTGATGGACTGGCGATAGCGGCTGACCGTGGCCAGCGCGTGCCAACCGTCCAGGTCCTGGTCGAAATGATCGCTGGCGATGAAGCTGTCCAGCACGGTCTTTTCGTCGCCGCCGTCGCCGAACTGGGCGGCCAGCGCGAAATCCGACGCCTCGGGGATGATGCGGAAGATCTGGCAGCCGGTGGCGCCCAGCGCGCGCGCCGTCGCCTCGGCCGCCGCGCGCAGCATGTCGGCCGGCTCCACCTCATCGCGGATGGTGCGCACGATGTAGGACAGCAGGCGCTCCCGCCCGTTGGCGCGCGACAGCGCCGCGTCGCGCAGCCTTTCCTGCGTCACGTCGCGGCAGACGCCGCGCGCGCCGCGCCACTCGCCCCCGTCGCCCAGGATGGGGGTCGAGGACAGCAGAAGGCAGGCTTCGCCGCCATCGGCCAGTTTCAGCCACACCTCGCGGTCCTCGATCGCCAGCCGGGCGGCGAACGGCGAGCCTTCGGCCGTGGCCTCGGCCAGGGCGACGAATTCGGCAGGATCGCGGCCCACCAGCTCGTCGGGGGCGAAGCCCAGGGCGCCCTTGGGGCTGACGAAGGCGAAGCGGCCGTCCGCCCCCACCTCCCAGGCGAAATCCGAGCTGATCTCCACCAGATCCTTGTAGCGCTGGCGCGATTCCACCAGGGCCGAACGCAGATTGCGCTCCAAGGTGGCGTCGCGCGCCAGCACCAGCACATGCCCCTCGGCGGTGGGCAGCGCCGACAATTCCAGGATGACCGCGCCGCCCCCGGCGGCCGGCAGGGTTTCCACCAGCGTGCGCCCGGAACAGCCCAGCAGGGCGTCAAGCTGGGCAAGACGGCCTTCGACGATGGCGTGGCACAGAAGATCGGCCCGGCCGTTGGCGGCGATCACGCGGCCATCGCGCGTCATCACCACCGCCGGACCCGGATAGGCGGACAGCGCCGCGGCGCCCAAGGTGAAATCCAGCCGCGGCGGCTCGGCGGCAGCTCCGCGCTTTGGCTCGGGCGTGGCGCTCATATCCCTCCATCCTTCCGTACCCGATCATGCTTAACATAGACCGCGTTCGCCCACGAGAGACGAAACCGCGATGCGCACAGCCGGCGGCAATGCTTGCGTTCGGCCGCCTGCGGGGCTATCGGTGAAGGCATGAGCGACACACCGCCCACCGATCCCCGCCGCCTGGGACTGGCCCATGTCCAGTCATGGGTGTTCGATCTGGACAACACGCTGTATCCGGCGTCCAGCAGCCTGTTTCCGCAGATCGACGTGCGCATGCGCCAGTTCATCGCCGACCGCCTGGGTCTGGCGCTGGACGACGCCTTTGCCTTGCAGAAACGCTACTATCGCGAATTCGGCACCACGCTGCGCGGGCTGATGGTGGCGCACGGCATCGAACCCGAGGATTTCCTGGATTACGTCCACGACATCGACCACACAGTGCTGGACGCCGCCCCCCGGTTGGACGCCGCCCTGGCCGCCCTGCCCGGACGGCGGCTGATCTTCACCAACGGGTCCGAGCGCCACGCCATCAACGTCATGGAGCGGCTGGGCATCGCCGGCCGCTTCGACGGCATCTTCGACATCAAAGCGGCCAACTTCATCCCCAAGCCGCAGCCCGCATGCTATGGCGCCATGCTGGAGCGCTTCGGCATCCGCCCCGACGGCGCCGCCATGGTCGAGGACATCCACCGCAACCTCAAGCCCGCCTGCGCCATCGGCATGACCACGGTGTGGGTGCGCCAGGACAACCACCCCGACCACAAGGTGGTCAGCCAGGACGACGACGACCTGTCGCACGTCCACCACGTCACCGACGATCTGGTGGCATGGCTGGAACGGGTCGCGGCGCGGGCCTGACAGCTTGCACGCGTTGACAGGGCCTGCCAGCGCGCTATGTTCCCCCTCAACACCATCACCCTCAAGGGATAGACCATGAGCTTCGCCGATCTGCAGAAAGCCGTCGAGGACGCCTGGGAGGCGCGCGACACCATCAATTTCCAGACCGGCGGCAAGATCCGCGACGCCGTCGAAATGGCGCTGGGCATGCTGGACACCGGCCATCTGCGCGTGGCGGAGAAGCTGGACGGCGAGTGGCGGGTCAACCAGTGGCTGAAGAAGGCCGTGCTGCTGAACTTCCGCATGAACGACATGGGCACCATCCCCGGCGGCCCCGGCGGCTCGCACTGGTTCGACAAGGTGCCGTCCAAGTTCCAGGGCTGGGATGACGGCCAGTTCCGCGCCCACGGCTTCCGCGCCGTGCCGGGCGCCATCGTGCGCCGGTCCGCCTTCATCGCCCCCGGCGTGGTGCTGATGCCCAGCTTCGTCAACGTCGGCGCCTATGTGGACACCGGCACCATGGTGGACACCTGGGCCACCGTGGGTTCGTGCGCCCAGATCGGCAGCAACGTGCACATTTCGGGCGGCGCCGGAATCGGCGGCGTGCTCGAGCCGCTGCAGGCCGGCCCGGTGATCATCGAGGACAATTGCTTCATCGGCGCCCGCGCCGAGGTGGCCGAGGGCGTGATCGTCGGCGAGGGTTCGGTGCTGTCCATGGGCGTGTACCTGGGCGCCTCGACCAAGATCGTCGATCGCACCACCGGCGAGGTGTTCATCGGCCGCGTGCCGCCCTATTCGGTGGTGGTCTCGGGCACCATGCCGGGCAAGCCCCTGCCCGACGGCACCCCGGGTCCCAATCTCTATTGCGCCGTGATCGTCAAGCGCGTGGACGAGAAGACCCGCTCCAAGACCTCGATCAACGAATTGCTGCGCGACTAGCGTTGTCGTGGATGCCCAGGCTCCGGCCCGGGCATGACCAGCCTTTGCTGAACGGTCATGGCCGGGCCTGCCCCGGCCATCCGCGTCTTTGAACGAAAGGACGGCCGTCATGGCGCTCGACCCCATCGCGCTTGCCCAGGACCTGATCCGCTGCGCCAGCGTCACCCCCGAGGATGCCGGCGCCATGGGCGTGCTGACCCGTGCGCTCGAGGGCATGGGATTCGTCTGCCACGCGGTGGATTCGGCCACCGGCGGCCCGCTGATCAAGAACCTGTACGCCCGCCTGGGCGAGGCGGGGCCCAATTTCTGTTTCGCCGGTCATACCGACGTGGTGCCGGTGGGCGGCACCTGGACCGTGGACCCGTTCGGCGGCCAGGTGATCGACGGCCGCCTGTTCGGCCGCGGCGCCGCCGACATGAAGGGCGCCATCGCCTGTTTCGTCGCCGCCGTGTCGCGTTTCCTCGAGGCCGGGCCGGCCAAGGGGTCCATCAGCCTGCTGATCACCGGCGACGAGGAGGGCCCGGCGGTGGACGGCACCGTCAAGGTGCTGGACTGGCTGGCGGCGCGCGGCGAAAAGCTGGATCTGTGCCTGGTGGGCGAACCCACCAACCCGCGGTTCTTGGGCGAGATGATGAAGATCGGCCGCCGCGGCTCGCTCAATTGCAAGATCAGGGTGTTCGGTACGCAGGGCCACGCCGCCTATCCCCATCTGGCCGACAACCCCATCCCGCGGCTGCTGGAAATGCTGCGCCGGCTGACGGAGACGCCGCTGGACGAGGGCAGCGAGCATTTCCAGGCCAGCACGCTGGCCCTGACCACGGTGGACGTGGGCAACGCCGCCACCAACGTCATCCCCGGCGAGGCGCGCGCCGGCTTCAACATCCGCTTCAACGACCTGCATACCGGCGCCAGGCTGGAGCAGTGGATCCGCGCCACCCTGGACAGCGTCGGCGGCGATTACGACTGCCGCATCGAGGTGTCGGGCGAGAGCTTCCTGACCCAGCCCGGCGTGCTCAGCAACGCCCTGGCCGACGCGGCCGAGGCGGTGACCGGCCGCCGCCCGGAACTGTCCACCACCGGCGGCACCTCGGACGCCCGCTTCATCAAGAATTTCTGCCCGGTGCTGGAATTCGGCCTGGTCGCCCAGACCATGCACAAGGTGGACGAACACGTGCTGGTGGACGACATGCGCGCGCTGACCGACATCTATGGCCGGGTGCTGGAAAGACTGGTGGGCCGCCCATGATCACCGCCGGCGAAATCGCCGCCGGTCTCACCGGCGCCTATCGCCTGGCCCGCCGCGACCCCGGCGGCATGGTGTGGTTCGACGCCACCCCGCGCGGCTTCTGGCGGTCGTTCTGGGCGGCGGTACTGGTGGCGCCGGCCTATCTGGTGCTGGACGTGCTGTCTGGGGGCCTCGGTTCCGACACCACCTTCCGCCAGATCGTCATCAAGCTGATCGGCTATGTGATCGACTGGACCGCCTTTCCGGTGGTGATGATCACCATCGCCGATTCCTTGGGCAAGTGGCCCGCCTACATGCGCTACATCGTCGCCTACAACTGGTCGGCGGTGGTGCAGATTTCGGTGCTGCTGCCCATCGCCACCCTGGCGCTGGCGGCGCCCAGCCCGGCCACCATGCTGCTGGCGCAGGTGGCCACCATCATCATGCTGATCTATCGCGCCTATGTGGCGCATGTGGCGCTGGCGGTGGGTTTCGGCACGGCGGCCGGCATCGTGCTGGTGGACGTGCTGCTGGCCGGCCTGCTGCGAGCGGTCACCGACCGCCTGATGGGGATGTGACCATGGCCTTGTGGCGCGCCATGACGCCGGGCGACCTGGGCGCGGTGGATCGCGTCGCCAATGTGGTCCACGTCAACTATCCCGAGGACCCGGCGGTCTTCGCCAACCGGCTGGAGCTGTTCGGCCACGGCTGCCTGATCGCCGAGGAGGACGGGCAAATCCTGGGCTATTGCATCGCCCATCCCGGCGTGGTCGGCGATCCGCCGCCGCTCGATACCGTGCTGGCGGCCCTGCCGGCGCAGGCCGATTGCCTGTACATCCACGACGTCGCCCTGTTGCCGGCGGCGCGCGGCCGCCATCTGGGCGTGGCGCTGGCCCGGCGCATGGAAGAGGTGGCGCGCGCCCACGGCTTCGACCGCATCGGCCTGACGGCGGTCAACAATTCCGACGGCTTCTGGGGATCGCTGGGCTATGCGGTGCAGCCCTGCGACAAGCTGGCCAGCTATGGCGACGCCACCTACCGGGTGAAGGTGCTTCACCGTCTGGCCGCCGCTCCGGGCTGAACCGCCGTCACGCGATCGGTCGCGGGAGCACGGATACGGAAAGACATCCGGGTGGATCGGCCCGGCGATGACGGGGAACGGCCCGGCCCCGCCAAGCCGCCACCGGCTATCCGACGCGGAAGAACCGCATCATCTCGGCCAACCGGCCGGCCTGTTCCTCCAGCGAGGTGGCGGCGGCGGCGGATTCCTCCACCAGGGCCGCGTTCTGCTGGGTGGTTTCGTCGATATGCGAGACCGCCCCGTTGACCTGTTCGATGCCGGAGGATTGCTCGCGGCTGGCTTCGGTGATCTGGATCACGATGTCGGCCACCTGACGGACGGCGCCCACGATCTCGGTCAGCGCCGAGCCGGTGCTGCCCACCAGATCGGCGCCGGCCCGCACCTGGGCGGAGCTGTCGGCGATCAGCGTCTTGATCTCCTTGCTGGCCTGGGCGGAGCGCTGGGCCAGATTGCCCACCTCGGCCGCCACCACGGCGAAGCCCTTGCCGGCATCGCCCGCGCGCGCCGCCTCGACCGCGGCGTTGAGGGCCAGCAGGTTGGTCTGGAAGGCGATCTCGTTGATCATGCCGACGATCGCCTCGATCTTTTCCGAACTGGCCTGGATGCGGCCCATGGCGGCGATGGCATCGGACACCACGTTGCCGCCATGCACCGCCACATCGCGGGCGCGCGCGGCCAGATCGTTGGCTTGCTTGGCGTTGGCGGCGTTGCGGCGCACCGCCTCGGCCAGTTGCTCCAGCGCGGCGGCGGTCTGTTCCAGGTTGGCGGCCTGGGTTTCCGAACGTTCGGACAAATCGTGGCTGCCGGCCGCCACCTCGGACGCCGCATTGGCGATCTCGTGGGCCGAGGCGTTGATGGCGGCCACCACCTGGGCCAGCTTGGCGTTGGTGCGGTTGATGTCGGCCTTGATCTCGCCGAACACGCCCTGGTGGTCGGCCAGGATGCGTTGGGTCAAGTCGCCATCGGCCTGGGCGTCCAACACCGACACCACGTCCGACAGCGCCGTGTGGGTGGTGCCCACCAGATCGTTGACCGAGCCGCACAATTCGCGGAAAAAGCCGTCCTTGTCGTCCAGCGGGATGCGCCGCGTCAGGTCGCCCTGGCTGGCGGCGCGCACCACCTCGGTCAGTTCGCGCACCAGCACCGCCTCGCGCCGCTGCTGTTCGGCAATGGCGTCCTCGCGGATGGTTTCCAGATAGACCGACACCGCCAGATCGATGTCCAGCAGCACGGCGCGCGCGATGATGGAATGCAGGCGCGCCAGCCCCACGCGGTCGCCGCCGCCGAACAGATTGGTCTTCTGCGTCTCGGTCGCGGTGGCCAGCAGGCGGCCCAGCACCATGGCATAGCCGCCGATATACCAGTGGGGTTCCAGGCCGATGCGGGCATGGGTGCGGCCGATCTCGCGCACCGATTCCATGTAGCGGCCGTCGAAATCGCCCGAGAACAGGCGCATCCAATGGGCCTTCTGGGCGGATTTGGCATGCTGGACCAGCGATTGCTGGGGAAAGTGCCGGGCCAGTTCGGGAAAGGTCTGAATGTGGCCATAGAAGTCGGCCAGGATGTCGTCGAGACAGGCGTCCAGGACCGGGCGAAAGCGCCGCAAGGTCTCCTTGTCCTGCTCGACAATGGACAGCAGCGCCAAGCGCTTGGAAATCATATCCACGTTTTCCATTAAGATCCCACCGGCCCAGCCTATGTCCGCATCGTAGGCGCGGTCATCCTGCACGACAACGGCAATATGGTTTCGAGTTCTTCCGCCATTAGGCGGAATGCATGACCCCTGCCCCGTCCGTCGGATAGCGCACGCCGGTCAGGTACAGTCCATCCGGAGGACAGGTGGGACCGCCCGCGTTGCGGTCGCGCGCGGCCAGCGCCCGGCCGACATCGTCGGGCGTCCACTTGCCCTCGCCCACCAGTTTCAGGGTGCCCACCATGTTGCGCACCTGATGGTGCAGGAACGAGCGCGCGGCGGTGGTGATGTGAATCTCCTCGCCCACCCGCGTCACCGTCAGTTCCTCCAGCGTCTTCATTGGGCTTTTCGCCTGGCATTCGCTGGCGCGGAAGGTGGTGAAGTCGTGATGGCCCAGCAATTGGTCGGCGCCCGCCTGCATGGCGTCGGCATCCAGGGACACCGGCACCCACCACACCCGCCCGGCATCCAAGGCCGGCGGGGCGCGACGGTTGAGGATGCGGTACAGATAGGACCGGCCGATGGCGCCGAAGCGCGCGTGGAAATCGTCGTCCACCGTCTCGGCCTTCAGCACCACCACCGGATGGGGGCGCAGGTGAAAGTTCAGGCCGTCGCGCACCCGGTCGCAGCGATAGTCGCGCGGCGCGTCGAAATGGGCGACCTGCCCGGTGGCATGCACCCCGGCATCAGTGCGGCCGGCGCATTGCACCAGCGTCCGGGCCTGGCAGAACCGCAGCACCGCCTCTTCCAGCGCCTGCTGCACCGACGGGCCGTGATCCTGGCGCTGCCAGCCGTGATAGGGGCGGCCATCATATTCGATGGTGAGCTTGTAGCGCGGCATCAGGCGAAGACGCTGCCCTTGGGCACGGCGAAACCGCGCAGCAGCTCCGCCGCCGCCATGGGCGCCTTGCCGGCGCGCTGCACGCGGGTCAACCTTAGCGCGCCGTCGCCGCAGGCGACGGCCAGCGTGTCGTCCAGCGCGGTGCCGGGCGTGCCGGTTCCGGCCGCCACCTCGGCCGCCAGCACCTTCAGGCGTTCCCCGGCCAGTTCGCACCACACCCCCGGCCACGGGTTCAGGCCGCGCACCTGCCGCTCCAGCTCGACCGCGGGACGGCTCCAGTCCAGGCGGCCTTCCTCCTTCGCCAGCTTGTGGGCGTAGGTCACGCCGTCCTCGGGCTGGCGGACGTGCGGCAACCGGTCGTAGCGGGCCAGCGCGTCCACGATCATGCGCGCGCCCAGCCCGGCCAATTGGTCGTGCAGCAGGCTGGCATTGGTCTGGCCGGTGATCGCCACTTTTTCCACCAGCAGCATGTCGCCGGTATCAAGGCCCACATCCATCTGCATGATGGTCACGCCGGTTTCGGCGTCACCCGCCAGGATGGCGCGCTGGATGGGCGCGGCGCCGCGCCAGCGCGGCAGCACCGAGGCATGGACGTTGAGGCAGCCCAGGCGCGGCGCGTCCAGCACCGCCTTGGGCAGGATCAGGCCGTAGGCGGCGACCACCGCCACGTCCAGCCCGAGATCGCGGAACGCCTGCTGCTCGGCCTCGCCCTTCAGGCTTTTCGGCGTGCGCACCTCGATGCCGCGGCCTTGGGCGAAGGCATGCACCGGCGTGAGCTGTTCCTTGTGGCCGCGGCCGGCCGGGCGCGGCGGCTGGGAATAGACACAGGCGACATCATGGCCCGCCTCGATCAGCGCGGCGAGGATGGGGACCGAGAAATCGGGCGTCCCCATGAAGCACAGTCTCATCGCGGCGAACCTTCTTCGGGTGTTCGGCAAGGGAAGGGCACGGGGCGACACGGGGAGGCCGTGTTCCCTCGCGCCCCCGTCGCCCTGGTGGTGAAGCCAGGCCGCCGGTGGCGCGTCAGCGCACCGGCACCGCCTCTTTCTTGGACTTGAGGAGCTTGCGCAGGATCATGTTGCGCTTGAGCGAGGACAGGTGATCGATGAACAGGACCCCGTCGAGGTGGTCCATCTCGTGCTGGAGCACGGTGGCCAGCAGGCCGTCGGCCTCGATCTCGCGGATCTCGTTCTGCTCGTCCAGATAGCGCACGCGGATGGCGCGCGGGCGGACCACGGCGGCGTAATGCTCGGGCACCGACAGGCAGCCCTCCTCGTAGGTGTTGTCGTCGTCGGACGCCCACACGATCTCGGGATTGGCCATGCGGATGGGCTGGCGGTCTTCCTCGCTCTTGCCGATGTCCATGACGATGACGCGCTGGCCCACGCCCACCTGGGGCGCGGCCAGGCCGATGCCCGGCGCCGCGTACATGGTTTCCAGCATGTCGTCCATCAGCCGGCGGGTGGCGTCATCCACCGCCGCGACGCGGACGGCCTTCTGCTTCAGCCGGGGATCCGGCGCGGTGAGGATGGGGAGCAGGGCCATGGACGCTTCGCCTTTCTGAGAATTCCAATCGGGAGATATGGAACCTTCATCGGGGCGTCAAGCATAACCGCTCTGGCCTATCCCTTCACCCGCGCGCGATAGGTCAGCACCGTCTCGCCCCTGGCCGGAACGGTGACCGTCCAGGCGGCGGTAAAGGCGTTTTCCTTGGCGTGCCGGGTGGTCTCCTCCAGCACCAGCCATTCGCCGCCGAAGGTTTCGCGCACCACCACCTTGGCCGGATTGTCGCCGCCATTGGCCAGCCTGACCTGCCATTGCGCCTCGGTGATCTCCCCCGACACGCGGTTGAAGTCGGTCTGGCTGCGCTGCGCGGTGACGTCGAAGGCGCGGCCCAGGGTCACCCGGGCGCTGGCACCGGCGGGGGTCGGGTTCAGGCGGTCCTCGCCCAGGAAGGTGGCGCCGCCGTCGCGGGCGCGCTGGAACACCCGGATGGTGCCCCCGGGCAGCGGCTCGGCCCCGGTGTTCTTGAGACGCAGCACCGCCAGCGGGTTCTGCGCCGGCTGGTCGGGCAGGCGGTCGCGCCAGGCGTGGGGCGGCAGCGGGTCCAGCACCAATTGGCGCTCGGCGGCCACGTTCTGGGGCGCCATCAGCGCCACCTGCTTGCGCTCGCCATCCCTCAGGCTGACCGGTTGGGCCAGGGTATAGAGGTGATAGCCGGCCATGGCCTCGCGCGCAGGAGCCTGGGGCGCCATGGCGGCCGAAGCCATCAGCACCTTTTCCGCCCGCATGGCGCGCATGGGCACCGGCGCGTCGGCCACGGTGTTGACGTCGCCCGCCATCACCTGCACCCGCGCATTGACGAAATCGGCGCCTGCATTGTTGGTCAGCGTCGCCCAGGCCGACAGCGCCAGCCGGTCCTCGGCCGGATTCAGTTCGCCCACGTAATCGGCCTGCCACGACAGGCCGCCGGTCAGATAGGTCAATTCGATGTCGCGCTTGCCGCCCTGCTCCACCGCCACCGTGGCGCGATAGGCGGGAAGCGGCCGCAATTCGGGCGGCAGCGAATCATAGAGGATGCGGGCGGGCGCGCCCGCCACCACCTTGCCGCCGGCCTGGAATACCGGCTGCGGCCCGGCGGCGATGACTTTCGCGCGTTCCTCGCGCTCGGCGCCGTTGGCATCGCGCCACACCACCGTGACCTCGCGGCCGATCGACGCGCCCAGAAGCGCGTCGGCATCGATGCCGCCGGGCAGGAAGCCCTGGTCCTGCACGGCCAGCCCGCCGCCGCCCGACAGCATGGCGGTGGTGTCGCGGGCGCGGGCCGCCACGCCTTCCACCACCAGCACCTGGGCGCCGCGCTCCAGCGTGGCGGCGCGGCGGTCGCGCACCAGGGCGGTATCGTCCTGGGTCAGCGTCAGCGCCAGGCCGTTGCGCTCGGCCGGCGTCAGCACGGTGTCGGCAAAACCGGCAGCCGCCAGCAACGGCAGCGAGGCAACGGTGACCAGGGCGAGGCGCCGCTTCATGACATGTCTCCACATCGTCTTCATGTGCACCGTTCTATGATATGAAAACGGCGGGACCATGGCATCGGAGGGATGAGAGTTGGACGCGACTGTGATGGCTGTCGGGGGGGTGGCGCTGGTCGCCCTGGTGGCGGCGGTGCTGCTGCTGCTGCGCGGACAGGGCGCCGCGACGCGCGAGGATGCCATGGCGCGCGCGGTGGACGGCGTGGCCCAGGCCCAGGCGGCGCTGACCGGCCGGCTGGCGCAATTGGCGGAAACCCAGGCCGCCGCCCAGGCGCAACTGGCCGAACGGCTGCAGGCGCAGGAACGCGCCCTGGCCCGCGCGGTCGAGGAACGCCTGGCCGCCCTGGGCAAGCGGCTGGACGACGGCCTGCAGCAATCGTCGCAGCGCCAATCCACCACGCTGCACGAACTGCGCGAGCGGCTGGCGGTGATCGACGCCGCGCAGAAGAACATCACCGAGCTGTCGGCCCAGGTGGTGTCGTTGCAGGACATCCTCTCCAACAAGCAGGCGCGCGGCGCGTTCGGCGAAATCCAGCTCAACGACATCGTCAAATCCATGCTGCCGCCCAGCGCCTACCGGTTCCAGGCGCCGCTGGGCGACGGACGGCGGGTGGATTGCCTGCTGGAGCTGCCCAACCCGCCCGGCTCCATCGCCATCGACGCCAAGTTCCCACTGGAGAGCTTCCACGCCCTGCGCGCCGCCCGCGACGACGCCGAGCGGGTGGCGGCGGGCCGCGCCTTTTCCACCGCCATCCTCAAGCATGTGCGCGACATCGCCGAGAAGTACATCGTGCCGGGCGAGACCGCCGAATCGGCGCTGATGTTCCTGCCCTCGGAAGCCATCTACGCCGAACTGCACGCCAACTTCCCCGACGTGGTGGAAAAGTCGTTCCGCGCCAAGGTGTGGATCGTGTCGCCCACCACGCTGATGGCGACGCTGAACACGGTGCGTGCGGTGCTCAAGGATGCCCGCATGCGCGAACAGGCCGGCCTGATCCAAAAGGAGGTGCGCACCTTGCTGGACGACATCGGCCGGCTGGACGACCGCGTGGCCGCCCTCGACAAGCATTTCGGCCAGGCGGCCGAGGATATCCGCCAGATCCGCATCTCCACCGACAAGGTGGTCAAGCGCGCCGACCGCATCGAGGCGGTGCAGTTGGGCGAGGACACCCCCGCCGCCGAGGTCGCCCCGCCCCAGGCCAAGCTGCCGGTGGGCTGACGGCGCCGCCCCGCAAGGGGCGGGACAGGGGCGCATGGTCACGGATGGCGCCGCTGTTTGTGGCTATCCGGCTGCGCCGATGGCCGTGGCTACACGGCTGCGCCGATGGCCGTGGTCACCCGGCTGCGCCGCCAGCGCCGGCCCCCTCCGCGTTGACTGCTTTGTTGACCGTTTGGTTGGCTGTTTTTCGGGGCGCCGTGGCGCCCCCATCCTTCCCGCCAGAGCAAACAAAAACGGGACCGGCCCAGGGCCGGTCCCGTTTCTGAGTCCCGAAAGCCACCCCAGCCTGGGCCAGGGTGGCAATTCGGAAAGGCAGGTGACAATCGCCTTAGATGATGGCGACGGTGTCCGCCTGCGGACCCTTCTGGCCCTGCGTGGTGGTCACGCGGACGCGCTGGCCGCTTTCCAGGGCCTTGATGCCCGAACGCTCCAGCGCCTTGATGTGCACGAACACATCCTTGCCACCGACGTCGGTCTGGACGAAGCCGAAGCCCTTCTCGGCCGAGAAGAACTTGACCACGCCCTCGACGGTCTCGGACGGGCCGCGGTCGAAGCCGCCGCCGCCCATGCCGCCGCCCATGCCGCCGGCGCGGGGCGCGCGCGGGGTGGCGGTGGAGCTGTCCACCTCGTGCACGGCGACCACCTGCGGGCCGCGGTTGCCCTGGCCCAGGTCGCACACGATGGTGGCGCCTTCGGCGATCTGCGACATGCCGGCGCGCTCAAGCGCCGAGATGTGCAGGAAGGCGTCCGGAGTGCCATCCGACGGGGCGACGAAACCGAAGCCCTTCGAGGCATTGAACCACTTCACGGTGGCGGTCACGTTCGCCTGGGTCACCTGGTGGCGATCGAAGCTGCTCGGCATACGGGGCGCGCGGGGCTGCTCGTAGCCGCCGCCGAAATCGCCGCCAAAGTCGTCCCGCCGACCGCGATCGCGCGAGCGGCTGCCATGATTATCTCGGTTCCATGCCATGTGTCGTTCTCGTCGTAGAAAAAAATTACCCCGCGCACCCGCGCGTGGCATCCCGCTCCTTGCCGTATCGCCGCCAAGGTAAGGTCTGAACCAATATCATTACCTGAAGAGTCGGCCCGCGCCTAGGGCCTTACGCCGTCTCATCCGGAATCGGTGGATTATTTTTCGATGACCGGACTTTTTTCGGGCTCACCAGTCTTTTGTAAAGGAACAGGTTTATGCCGATGGTGATAAATGCCGCCGCCACCACGTCCGACAGGAAGTGTCCGCCCTGCATGATGCGCACGCTGCCCACCACCACGCCGAAGGCCAAGGCCGCCATGATGGCCGGCCGGCGCCAGCGCGGCGGCGCCAGCAGCGCCAGCGCCACCGGCCAGAAGCCGAGCGCGCCGTGGCCCGAGGCGAACGAGCAATTGTCGTCGCATTGGCGCGAGGGCACCAGCGGCCGCACATAGGTGTTGGGGCCGCCGAATTCCTGGATGGTGGACGGGCGCGGCCGGCCCAGATTGTCCTTGAGGCCGGCATTGACCACCAGCCCCGGCCCGATGGCCAGGGTGAGAACCACATACAGCGCCACCCGCCGGCTCACCCCCAGGAGCGGCCGGCGCAGCACCTCGCCCGCCACCCCCAGCAGCGCCACCGCGATGGGAATGACGAACAGGAAGGCGGGCATGTCACGCCGGATCCATTCGGGGAAGGCGGCGGTGCGGGCGGGAAAGGTCTTGGTGGCCGCGTCGTAGAACCACGACGTGACGGTGATGTCGATCTGGGGGAACACGATCAGCGGCACCGACGCCGCCAACGCCCACAGCCACGGATGGCGCCGCATGGACCGCCACAGCGCCGCCATGTCAGTACCCCCCGAAGCCGGTCAGGCGCCACACCGTCAGGCGGCGGGCATAATCGTGGTGCAGCGGCACCACGATGTCCTCAACCTTGTCGGCGGTGGCGAAGCGCTCGCGCATGCCGGGGGGCAGCTCGGGCTGCTCGGTGACGTAGATCAGCTCGCCCGCGCCCGGCTCCAGCCGGGTGGTCTGGTCGAAATGGTCGCGCACCTTGCCCGACGGGTTCCACTTGATGGCGTCGAATGGATGGGGCCGCACGTAATAGACCAGGGTGGCCAACACCTTGCGTTCGTCGGCCAGCAGGCGGGCGTCGGGATGGGCGGCCAGGATGGCCGACACCCGCTCGCCCACGCGGTCCCAGCCCTTGATGCGCTTTTCCGGGTCGAACCTGAAATCCACCACCTGGCGGGCGTGGTCCAGGTGGTACATGCCGGCCATCACCACCAGATGCAACGCCAGCGACACCTTGAGCAGGCGCGGCCAGCGCCGCGCCAGCGCCCAACTGGCCAGCACGGTGCCGGCGACGAAGGCGGGCGCGGTCCAGTTGGCATTGGCGCGCGACAGCAGGCTTTCGGCCGTCATCACCGCCAGCACCGGCAGGCTGAACGACGCCAGCAGGCGCAGGCGCGAATCCGCCCCCCGGCGCATGGCGGCGACCACGCCGACGACCAGGCCCACCATCAGGATGGGGCCGAACACGCCGAACTGGCCGGCGACGAATTCCGCCAGCTTGTCGGGATTGAACAGGTCGCCCCTGAGATTGGCGTTGTCCTTGGTGTGGGCGTAGGACACGAAGCCGTTGGCGGCGTTCCACACCAGATTGGGCAGATAGATCAGCACGCCCAAGGCTATGCCCAGCCACAGGCCGGGCGCCCGCAGCAGCGGCCGCGCCGCCCGGTCCCACGCCAGCCACAGCGCCAGGCAGGCCAGGAAAAAGGCCATGGCGTATTTGGACAGCAGCCCCAGCCCCAGCGCCACGCCGAACAGCGCCCACCAACCATTGAAGCCCAGGCCGCGGCGCGGCGCCTCGACCAGCGCCAGCAAGGCGGCCGCCCAGAACAGCAGCAGGAAGGGATCGGTGGTGATCATCACCGCCGACAGCGACACCGCCGGCATGGTGATCCACGCCGCCCCGCTCCAGGCCCCCAGGGCGCCGCCGAACAGGGCGCGGCCGAGCAGGACCAGCAGCGCGGCTGTGCCGCCCTGGGCCAGGGTGGACCCCAGCTTGACCGCGCCCTCGCCGTCGCCGAACAGCGCGGTGGTGGCGGCAATGGCCCAGGCCACCATGGGCGGCTTGGAATAATAGCCGAGCTGGATGGTCTGCGCCCACGCCCAGTACTGCGCCTCGTCGAAGGACAGATTGGGCGGGTCGAACGCCAGCAGCGCGCAGCGCGCCAGCGTGACGAAGGCGATGAACGCCAGCGCAAGGGCGCAGGCGCGGCGGGACGTCGGATCGGTCTCGGGCGAAGCGAACATGGACGGAGGGATTAGCACTCCCCCCGACGGAATACAATGGCGGCACCCCCGGACGGGGGCGTGGGTCAGCCGTCTTCCAGGTGCAGCAGGCCGGTGACGCCGATCAGGCCGGCCACCAGCGCCGGACTCCACGCCGCCAGCGCTTGCGGCAAGGTGGCCGACAGGCCGAAGGCGTACACCACCTTGGAGAAGAAGTAGATGGCGAAGCCGGCGGCGACGCCGCCGCCCACCCGGCGCAGCAGGCCGCCCGAACGCATGTTGGGCTTGAGCGAGAAGATGGCGGCCACCAGCACCATGGCGCAATAGAGCAGCGGCGAGGCCAGCAGCGATTGCAGGTACATGCGGTGCTTGGTGGCGGCGAAGCCGGCCTTTTCGAAGAAGCTGATGAAGGCCGGCAATTGCCAGAACGACATGGTTTCGGGCGAGGCGAAATTGTCGTGCACCCGCTCCAGCGTCAGTTCGGTGGGCAGGCGCAGCTCGGGCAGGAAGGTCGCGGGCTTGCCGCTTTCCATGCGCCAGACGTCGGACAGCTCGAACGTGCCGTCGGCCAGGCGGCCGCTGCGGGCGTAAAGCCGGCGGCTGAAATGGTCCACCCCTTCGTAGAGGAAGATATGGACGTCGCGCAGGTTCAGCGTCAGCCCCTCCTGGCGCACGTCCTCGGCGTGGACCACCTTCTGCTCGCGCTCGTCGCCCTCGCGCAGCCACAGCCCTACCTCGGACAGGTCGAACGCGTTGGTGCGGCCTTGCAGCACCTCGTTCTGCATCTTGTCGAAGCGGGCGTACATGGCCGCCGCCAGCGGGTTGAAGGCGGTGATCTCGAAGATGCCGATGGCCAGCACGGCGGCCAGCACCGGAGTCAGGAACTGCCACACCGAAATGCCGGCCGAGCGCGCCACCACCAGTTCATGGGTGCGGGTCAGCCGCCAGAAGGTGACCATGGCGCCGATCATCACCGCGAATGGCAGGATGGTGTGCATCATCTGCGGCAGCTTGAGCAGCGCCATGCCCATCAGCACCCAGAAATCGATCTCGCTGCGGCTGGCGGCGCGGCGGATCAGCTCGATCACGTCGAACAGCAAGATGACGCCCAGGATCACCGCCAGCACGGTGGCGAACGCCACCGCGAACTGGCGGGCGATATAAAGGCTGAGGGTCAGCGAAAGGCGCATGCGTCCCGGTCCGGCGGAAAATCGGGGGCGATTATAGGGGGTTTATGGCGAAGGGGAAGCGGGGCGACGCCTCGCCATTCCATTTCGCTTTGTGGCATAACAGGGACCAGTTACCCCAAACCCCGTCCGGAGGAGCTTCCATGGTTCGGCTGACGCGCATCTATACCAAGAGCGGCGACAAGGGGCAGACCAGCCTCGGCAACGGCGCCCGCGTCCCCAAGCACGCCCTGCGCGTCGAGGCCTACGGCACGGTGGACGAGGCCAATGCCGTGGTCGGCCTGGCCCGCCTGGCCGCCGCCCCGGGCACCCCGGGCGGCGATGCCGAGGCCGACGCCATCCTGGCCCGCATCCAGAACGACCTGTTCGACCTGGGCGCCGATCTGTGCACCCCTGCCGCCGAGGGCGAGCAGCCCGGCCAGGCCCTGCGGGTGACGCCCGAGCAGGTGGCCCGCCTGGAGGCCGAGATCGACGCCATGAACGCGGAACTGGAGCCGCTCAACTCCTTCATCCTGCCGGGCGGCACCCCGGCGGCCGCCCATCTGCATCTGGCGCGCACCGTGATCCGCCGCGCCGAGCGCCTGATCACCCACCTGGCGGCGGAGGAAAACGTCAATCCCCAGGCCATCGCCTATGCCAACCGGCTGTCCGATCATTTCTTCGTCATGGCCCGCTTCATGAACCAGCGCGGCAAGAGCGACGTTCTGTGGGTTCCCGGCGGCAATCGATGACATTTTTCCTCAGGCAAATTGCCGTTTTTTGTCAAGCGGGGTGTCGTTGACATCCACTTCCGCACGGCATATTGTGCAATGCAATACTTAAATCCGCCCGGCAGTACCGATTTAATTCGGAGCCGCTGAAGAAGGGATCAGGAGGACCATGAAGGTACTGGTCGCCGTCAAGCGCGTCATCGACTACAACGTCAAGATCAGGGTCAAGGCCGACAACTCGGGTGTGGAGACGGCGAACGTCAAGTTCTCCATGAACCCGTTCGACGAGATCGCCGTCGAAGAGGCCGTCCGCCTGAAGGAAGCCGGCAAGGCGACCGAGATCGTGGTGGTCTCCATCGGCCCCGCCACCGCCCAGGAAACCCTGCGCACCGCGCTCGCCATGGGTGCCGATCGCGGCGTGCTCATCTCCACCGACGACGAAGTGCAGCCCCTGGCCGTGGCCAAGCTGCTCAAGTCCGTGGTGGACAAGGAGCAGCCCGGTCTGATCATCCTGGGCAAGCAGGCCATCGACGACGATTCCAACCAGACCGGCCAGATGCTGGCGGCGCTCCTGGGCTGGGCCCAGGGCACCTTCGCGTCCAAGGTCGCCATCGGCGACGGCTCGGTCGAGGTCACCCGCGAGATCGACGGCGGTCTGGAGACCGTCTCGCTCAAGCTGCCGGCCATCGTCACCACCGACCTGCGCCTGAACGAGCCGCGCTACGCGTCGCTGCCCAACATCATGAAGGCGAAGAAGAAGCCGATCGACACCCTGGCCCCGGCCGATCTGGGCGTCGATATCGCTCCCCGCCTGGTGACGCTGAAGGTGGAAGAGCCGCCGAAGCGCAAGGCCGGCATCAAGGTGGGCGACATTGCCGCCCTGGTCGACAAGCTGAAGAATGAAGCGAAGGTGATCTGATGAGCGTCCTCGTTCTCGCCGAGCACGAAGCGGGCCAACTCAAGGCCTCGACCCTCAACACCGTCACCGCCGCCAAGGCCCTGGGCGGCGACGTCCACGTGCTGGTCGCCGGCGCGGGCGCGCAGGCCGTGGCCGACGCGGCCGCCAAGGTCGAGGGCGTGGCCAAGGTCCTGCTGGCCGACGCCCCCGCCTTCGCCCATCAGCTCGCCGAGCCGCTGGCCGCCCTGCTGGTGGAGCTGGCCAAGGGCTATACCGCCGTGCTGGCCCCGGCCACCTCGACCGGCAAGAACGTCCTGCCGCGCGTCGCCGCGCTGCTGGACGTGGCCCAGATCTCGGACATCACCGCCGTGGTGTCGGCCGACACCTTCGTGCGTCCGATCTATGCCGGCAACGCGCTGGCCACCGTGCAGTCCAAGGACGCCATCAAGGTGATCACCGTGCGCACCACCGCCTTCGAGGCGGCGGGCCAGGGCGGCGCTGCCGCCGTGGAAGCGGTGGCCGCCCCGGCCGATCCGGCGGTGTCGTCCTTCGTCTCGCAGCAGCTCAGCAAGTCCGAGCGCCCCGAGCTGACCAGCGCCCGCGTCATCATCTCGGGCGGCCGCGGCATGCAGTCGGGCGAGAATTTCCACCTGCTGGAAAAGGTCGCCGACAAGCTGGGCGCCGCCGTCGGTGCCTCGCGCGCCGCCGTGGACGCCGGCTTCGTCCCCAACGACCTGCAGGTCGGCCAGACCGGCAAGATCGTCGCCCCCGACCTCTACATCGCGGTCGGCATCTCGGGCGCCATCCAGCACCTGGCCGGCATGAAGGACTCCAAGGTCATCGTCGCCATCAACAAGGACGAAGAGGC
>JAFAAW010000011.1 GCA_023426365.1 Pseudomonadota bacterium | reverse complement strand
ACCGACGCGGGCCAGCGCGATGCGCTGCTTCATGCGCTGTGCGACGAATGGGGGGCGCCTGCCATGGAACTGCACGACACCCGCCGCCATGCCGGCCGTTACGCCTGGATGCGGGATGGCAGACTGGCGGCGGTGCTGTTCCTGGCGCCCGACGCCCTGGACGTGGCCGCCGACTGGCTGGCCGGGCGGATCGGGAGCGAGCTTGCCGAACCGGCCGAGCGCGCCGCCACCCTGGCCGGTCAGGCGCCACCCGGCACGCCCGATGCCGGGCGTGTGGTCTGTGCTTGTTTCTCGGTCGGCTTGAATGTGCTGGCCCAGGGCATCCGGCATGGAACCCTGCGCAGCGTCGAGGACATCGCCACCCATCTTGGTGCCGGAAGCGGGTGCGGGTCGTGCGTGCCCGAACTGAAGAAAATGCTGGCGGAGGCGTGCGTCCCGTCCTGAGCGCCGCCCCCGTCAGGCGCGGCCGGCGGCAACCGCCCGGCCTCTTGCTGAAAACGGCTCATCCCGGGGCGGCGGCGACGCGCCGCCCCGGGGAGGCCTCACACTTTACCGGCCGGGCGCCGTCCCCTCTTCCTGCTCGGGACCGGTGGTCTCCTCCTTGCCCGTTTCCTCGTCGGACGAACGCCGCAAGCGGTTCTCGCCCAGGAACAGCAGGATGGGCGCGGCGATGAAGATGGACGACGACGTCGCCAGCACCACGCCGAACAGCAGCACCCAGGCAAATTCCTGCAGAGCCTCGCCGCCGAACAGCGCCAGCGGCACGGTCGCCAGGAACAGCGCCAGCGAGGTGCCGACCGTGCGGCTCATGGTCTCGTTGATGCTGAGGTCGATCAGTTCCCTGAGCGGCATGCGCCGGTACAGTCTGAGGTTCTCGCGCACACGGTCGTAGACCACCACCTTGTCGTTGATGGAATAACCCATGATGGTCAGGATGGCGGCAATGGCGGTCAGGTTGAACTGCATGCCGGTGATGGCGAAGAAGCCCACCGTCTTGGTGACGTCCAACAGCATGGTCACCACCGCGCCGACGCCGAACTGCCATTCGAAGCGGAACCAGATGTAGATCAGCATGGCGATGGTGGCCAGACCAAGGGCCAGCATGCCGTCCTGGAACAGCTCGGCGCTGACCGAGGCGCCCACCGATTCCACCCGTCGGATGGACACGCCGGGGAATTCCTCGGACAGCTTCTGCTGGATCGAGGCGACCGCCTTCTGCTGGGCCTGATCGCCGCCCTCCTGCTGCTCGAAGCGGATCAGCACGTCGCTGGGCGCGCCGAATTGCTGCAGCGAGATCTGCCCCAGCCCCAGATGCTCCAGGGACTGGCGCAGCTTGCCGAAATCGGCCGGACCATCGGTGCGGATCTCGACCACGGTGCCGCCGGCGAAGTCCACGCCGTAATTCAGGCCCGGCTTGAAGAACAGCCCCACCGAGGCGGCGCTGATGATCACCGACACGATCAGGCCGACATTGCGGCCCTTCATGAACGGGATGCGGGTGACGTCGGGAACCAGACGCAGGCCGCGCCACAGGTTGAGCGTCTTGGGACGGCGGCGGTTGAACCAGGCGACCATCAGCCAGCGCGCCACCACCGTGGCGGTGAACATCGACGTGATGATGCCCAGGCTGATGGTGACGGCAAAGCCCTTCACCGTGCCGGTGCCGATGGCGTAGAGCAGCACCATCTTGATCAGCGTGGTCAGGTTGCTGTCCATGATGGTGGCGAACGCCCGGCGGAAACCGGCATCCATGGCCGCCATGGCCGACAGGCCCTTGCGGGTTTCCTCGCGGATGCGTTCGTTGATCAGGATGTTGGCGTCAACCGACATGCCGAGCGTCAGCAGGATGCCGGCGATGCCCGGCAGGGTCAGCGTGGCCTGAAGCAACGACAGCGCCGCCAGCGTCAGGGCCAGGTTGAACAGCAGGGCGATGTTGGCGAACACGCCGAACAGGCCGTAGCTGATGGTCATGTAGCCGACCACCAGGACAAAGCCCACCAGACAGGCGATCACGCCCGCGCGGATGGCGTCGGCGCCCAGATCGGGACCGACGCTGCGTTCCTCGACCACGGTCAGGGGGGCGGGCAGCGCGCCGGCACGCAGCAGCACCGCCAGGTCGTTGGCGGTCTGGGCGCTGAACCGGCCGCTGATCTGGCCCTGGCCGCCGGTGATCGGCTCGCGGATCACCGGCGCGCTGATCACCTTGCCGTCCAGCACGATGGCGAAGGGCTGGCCCACGTTCTTGGTGGTGATCTCGGCGAAGCGCTTGGCGCCCACCCCGTCGAAGGTGAAGTTGACCACCCATTCGCCGGTCTGGCTGTTCATGGTGGCGGCGGCATCGCGCAGGCGGGCGCCGTCCAGCTCGACCTTGGTGCGGACCGCGATCTTCTCCTCGCCATAGGCCGGATCGGCCGAGGGCAGCAGCTTGGACCCCGGCGAGCCGGGCGAGGCGGCCAGCAGGTGGAAGGTCATCTTGGCGGTCTGGCCCAGCAGACGCTTGATGCGGCCGGGATCGTCGATGCCCGGCAACTGCACCAGGATGCGGTCGCGGCCCTGGCGGGCCACCACCGGCTCGTTCACGCCGGTCTGGTCGATGCGGCGGCGGACGATCTCCACCGATTGCTCGACCGCGCGCGACTGGGCGAAACGCACGGCGTCGTCGGTCAGGGTCAGGCGGAAGGTGCGGCCGTCATCGTCGAGGACGAAATCGCGCGTGCCCGGCTGCGCGCCTTGCAGCACCGGGCGAAGGGCGGTGCGGGCGGCATCGGCCTGGGCGGGATCGACCAGGTTGAACGACACCGTCTGGTTGGCGGCGGCCAGATCGCGATAGGCGATGCCGGCCGGGCGCAAGGTGGTGCGGATGGCTTCCAGCGTGCCGTCCAGGCGCTCCTTGACCACCGCCGGGGTATCGACCTCGAGCAGCAGATAGGCGCCGCCCTGCAGGTCGAGGCCCAGGTGGAAGCGCGTCAGCGGCACCCAGTCGGGAATGGCCTCGGGCTTGACGAAATTGGGAATGCTCAGCAGGACGCCCAGGGCGCATACCACCCAGATCAGCGTCGATTTCAGCTTGGAGAAATACAGCATTGGCTCACGTCTTTAAGCCGCGCCCGAGGCGCGGGGATCACGCATTCCAGCGCCTCGGCCCACGGGGGGTTCCCCCTGTGCGGGCCACAAGCACCGAAGCGAATTACCGCCTAGATGGCGAAGGATAGACCCGCCGGCGGGCCGGTCGGTGTGCGCCTGGTCAATTGCCCGCTTGCGGCCGGATGCATCCGCGCGGCCTCGCGCTCGCGCGCGTGCCGGGCGCCATCGGCACGCGGACCGGATGCGGGCAGCAGGGCGACGCCCAGGCGGTAATCGTCCGGGCCGAACGCGCCCAGCGCAAACATCTGTGCCCGGCTGGGCTTGGCGATGGCCGACCGCAACACCGCCAGCGTGCGGCCCGCATCGTCGATCGCCAGCACGGGCGACAACGCGCCGCCGATGGACTTGAGCGCCACCGGCGCACGGCCGGCCGGCCACAGGAACAGGCCGCCGATGGCGGACAACGCCAGCAACAACAGGGCTATCCCGGCCATCATGCGACGGCGGGCACCTATGGTGTTGGGCATGGAACGGTCATCGACCTGCATTGCGGCTCCGCTGCGGAGGGCGCCAATCAGAACACAGCGACGGCGTTTAGAGAAGCGCTTTGCCGTCTCCCTGGGCCAATTGCGTGCGACCGCCGCCCTTCCCCCACCAATGGCGGCGGGGCGGCCGTCCCGGACATCCGGGGTCACTCGCCCTGGCTGTTCCAGCTTTGGCGGCCCAGCACCTCGCGCTTGCCCTGATGGTTGGCGGGCGACACGATGCCTTCGCCCTCCATGCGCTCCACCATGCGGGCCGACCGGTTGTAGCCGATCTGCAACTGGCGCTGGATGAAGCTGATGGAGACCTTGCGCTCGCGGATCACCAGCGCCACCGCCTGGTCGTAGAGATCGTCGCCCGAGGCCATGCCGCCGCCGTCATCGGCGGCGCCGTCGTCCATGCCGTCCTCGTCCTCGCTGGTGATGGCGTCCTGGTATTCCGGTTCGCCCTGGGCCTTGAGGTGGCTGACCACCTGCTCGACCTCGGCATCGGACACGAAGGGCCCGTGCACGCGGGTGACGCGGCCGCCGCCGGCCATGAACAGCATGTCGCCCTGGCCCACCAACTGCTCGGCCCCCGATTCGCCCAGGATGGTGCGCGAATCGATGCGGCTGGTGACCTGGAACGAGATGCGGGTGGGGAAGTTGGCCTTGATGGTGCCGGTGATCACATCCACGCTGGGGCGTTGGGTCGCCATGATCAGGTGGATGCCGGCGGCACGCGCCATCTGGGCCAGGCGCTGGATGGCGGCCTCGAGTTCGCGGCCGGCGACCATCATCAGGTCGGCCATCTCGTCCACGATGACCACGATATAGGGCAGCGGCCGCAGGTCGATCGGCTGCTCCTCGTAGATCGGCTCGCGGCTGGCCTTGTCGAAACCGACCTGCACCTGATGGGTGACCTTCTGGCCGGTGCGTGCCAGTTCCAGCAGACGCTGGTTGTAGCCCTCGATGTTGCGCACGCCCAAGAGCGCCATGGCGCGGTAGCGGGTTTCCATCTCGCGCACCGCCCATTTCAGGGCCTTGACGGCCTTGTCCGGGTCGGTCACCACCGGCGTCAGCAGATGCGGAATGCCGTCATAGATGGACAATTCCAGCATCTTGGGATCGACCATGATCAGGCGGCATTGCTCGGGCTTGAAGCGGTAGAGCAGCGACAGGATCATGGCGTTGATCCCCACCGACTTGCCCGAGCCGGTCGTGCCCGCGATCAGAAGGTGGGGCATGCGGGCCAGATCGGCGACGATGGGTTCGCCGGCGATGTCCTTGCCCAGCGCCAGCGGCAGGCGGCCGGAGAAGTCCTGGAAGGCGGGCGCTTCCAGGATTTCGCGCAAATACACCGTCTCGCGCACCGGGTTGGGCAGTTCGATGCCCATGACGCTGCGGCCCGGCACCACCGCGATGCGGGTGGTGATGCAGCGCATGGACCGCGCGATGTCGTCGGCCAGGTTGATCACGGTGGAGGATTTGGTGCCGGGCATCGGCTCGAATTCATAGAGCGTTACCACGGGACCCTGGTGGACCTCCATGATCTCGCCGCGCACCTTGAAATTGCGCAGCACGCCTTCCAGCGCGCGGGCGGTGGCGGCCAGCGCGTCCTCGTCCTCTTCGCGCTCGCCGCTGGGCGGGGCCTGCTGCAACAGGGCGATGGACGGCAGGCGGTAGCGGCGGGGCTGATCGGCGGCGGCAGGCGCGCAAGGCGTGCGGGCCGCCGGCATAGCCGCGTGCGGAACCGGCGCGCCCGCGTCCGCTTCGTCGGCGTCCGCCTCGGTGTCGTCCACCTCGGCGTCGTCCATGATGCCGGGCAGGCGCTCGTCGCCCTCCTCGGCGTCGGTGTCGGCGCCGCGGGCGAAAGCCTCGCCCCACTCCACCCCGGCGGCGAAGGCGAAGGCGGCGATGGCCGCCAGCGTCTCGTCGGTCTGGGCGGTGCCATAGGCCACCGTCGCCTCGGGCCGGCCGGGAAACACCTCGATGTCCCATTCCACCGACCCGTCGGGCCAGACGTGCTGGGCCAGCCGGAACGGCTTGCTGTTGACGGCGCACCAGAAATTGAAATCCGCCGCGCTCAGCTTCTCACCGGAATTGTCTGTCACTTCACAGCACCCTGTAGACGGCGACCAATGCCTTTTCGACCACGCCGTCGCCATCGAAGAACGGCAGCAGCAGGCGTTCCCACGTCTGCACCGCACCGTCGAAATCGGCGGTGTAATGGCGCGCCAGCGGGCGGCGTTCGGCCCGCAGCGAGGCGTATTCATCGGCCAGGATGCGGCGCTGGGCGTCGGGCAACTGGTCGATCGAGCGCCCCACCATGTCCTGGCCGAACGCCAGGGCGAGGTTGGCCCCGTAATAGGCATAGCGCGGCCGGTCCTCGGCCAGCGCATCCACCACCACCAGATTGTCCAGCCAGCGGCGCAGCATGGCGGGCGACAGGTCGGCCGCCGAGGACAGGCCCTCGCTGCCGCCTTGGGCCAGCCACCATTCGTAAAGCGCCTGGAGTTCGGGATGACGAAGCTGCTCGGTTTTCATGTCACGAAAGGCCAGCAAGGGTTGCGCGGTCGCCCGGCCGCTATGGCGCGGGCCGGGAGATTAGCGCGTCCATCACGGCTACTCAACGGCCACCGCCATGTCATTGCTTTGACGCGGGCCAATCCCTTGAAATTCACCGCCTTGCGCCGCCGCGGCATATGGCTGGCGGCGGCCTATCTCACCTCCTTGGGCGACACGCCGAACTGACGCTTGAAGGCGGTGGCGAAATTGGCCGGCGACGAATACCCCGCCTCCAGCGCGGCTTCGGTCACCGTCACCCTGCCCGCCACCAGCGCCTCGCGGGCGCGGTGCAGCCGGCGCGCCCGCGCGAATTCCAGCACCGATTGGCCGTGGGCGGCACGGAACAGCCGCTGCAGCGCGCTGGCGCTCATCCCCGCCACGCGCGCAACGTCATCCAGATGCAGGCGCACATCCTGATGGGCGTCGATATAGTCGCAGGCGCGGCGCAGGCGCAGGCGGTCGCGCCCGCACAGGCGGGCCGGGCCGGCGTCGCCGCCGGTCCATTGGCGGATGGCCTCGGCCACGAAATCCAGCGCCAGCGATTCGCGATACAGGCTTTCCAGGAACGGGTTGCCCGGCGCCGGGTTCAACAGCTTTTCCGCCAGCGCCACGTGGTGCGGGGTGGGAGTCCAGGTATTGCTGGCCAGATGGGTTCGGCACAGCTCGCCCAGGCAGCCACTGCCATGCATGCTCTCGGCCTGCAGCCAGCCCTCGGGCAGGTTGATGTTGACCTTGCGCACCCGCCGCCCCCGCAAGCCTCGGCGCTCGAACCGATCCATCTCGGCACAGTTCAGGGCAAAGGCGTGGGCGTCGCCCTCGCCGAACCGGAAGGCCCGCCCGCCCAGCGAGACGTTTGCCCCGCCCTCCAGGAACAGGCCGAAGGTCAGGCCCGGCTTGCATCGGGCCTGGGTCACCAAATCGTACATGTCCACGATGTCGGTGGCATGGAAGCGCAGGCCAGACCGCAACGTCATGGCGTAATAGCGCCCGCGCAGCAAAACCTCGGCGCTGTCCAGGTCTATGTCGGGCACGATCAGCTTGAATTGGTCGGCCATGTTATGGGCGTGCATGTCTTTGAAGCTGATGGGCGGGGCTGCTGAATTCATCGTCCGTCCTTGCGAGGGCCTGCCGTCATCCGGCCGCCCCGCTGTTTTGACCGCCGCGCAAACATCTTCGATTGCGACGCAAAAGCACCACGCGGCGAAAGGGTTTATTTGAGGGGCTTATCCGTCGCCCCTGCCTTTTGATGTTGCGAGTGCGTCGCATTCTTATCATAACGACAAGCGTCGGTCCACAGGCCCGGCCCTGACGAAAGGAATTTGGAAAGATGAAGCGTCTGTCCCCCTCCCTGCCGAGCGGCAAGGCCGTCCTGTTGGCGTCGTCCATGCTGGCCGGCATCGCCGTGCCGGCCCATGCCCAGCAGGCCATCGAACTGGCGCCCGTGGCGGTGGAGGGCCAAGCCCCCAAGGCGATGGAGACCACATCTTCGATCGATCAGGCCGAGATCGACAACGAACAGCCCAAGGATCTGCGCGACCTGTTCCGCAACGACCCGGCGGTCATGGTCAGCGGCGGCGCCTCGGCGGCGCAGAAGTTCTATGTGCATGGCGTCGAGCAGAACAAGCTGAACGTCACCGTGGACGGCGTCACCCAGCGCACCAACATCTGGCACCACAACGGCGCCACCACCATGGACCCCATGTTCCTGAAGTCGGTGGAGGTCGAGGCCGGCGTCTCGCCCGCCGATGCCGGCCCCGGCGCCCTGGGCGGCTCGGTCAAGATGGAGACCAAGGACGCCCGCGACATGCTGCTGCCCGGCCAGGACGCGGGCGGCACCCTGATCACCAGCTACAACACCAATTCGCAGACCTTCCGCACCACCGGCGCCGGCTATGCGGTCAAGGACGGCTTCGAGGTGCTGGGCATCGTCACCCGCCAGCGCGGCGAGGATTACATCAACGGCAATGCCGACCGCGAGATCGGCACCGCCGACAACCTGCTGAGCGGCCTGGGCAAGCTGGCCTATGAGGGCAAGGGCGGCGACCGCGTGACCCTGTCGGGCGAGTACGCCGAGGATCGCGCCACCCGCCGCATGCGCCCCAACATGGGCTATCTGAACAATGCCAACGGCCGCCTGCTCAACACCAACAAGGCGACGCGGCTGACCACCTCGATCGCCTACGAGACCACGGCGCCCACCGACACCTTCGACCCCAAGGTCAATCTGTTCTACAACCGCATCGGCCTGCAGCGTCCCAACGACACCAACCAGACCAATCCGGCCTCGACCATCTTCAACACCACGCTCGAAACCATGGGCCTGAAGGCGCAGAACACCTTCGCCATCCCCACCGGCAAGCTGACCGCGGGCTTCGACGTGGAAAACACCGACACCTACGTGCGGCGTTACCTGATGAGGACCGACGCCGACGAGCAGATGCGCAATTACGGCGTGTTTGCCCAGGCCCGCATCTCACCCTGGACCGATTGGAAGCTGTCCACCGGCCTGCGCGCCGATTATCAGACCTATCACACGGTCGATGAGAAGAATTTCGACAATTTCGGCCTGTCGCCCAACGCCTCGGCCGAATACGCCATCACCCCGGCGCTGTCGGCCTTCGGCGGCTATTCCTATGTGTTCGGCGGCATGGAGCTGCCGGAAACCGGCATCCTGCACGCCCGCGACTATCGGGTGCTCGACAGCGTGGAACCCACCCGCGCCCACAATTTCCGTTCCGGCCTGCGTTACGACGCCGACGGCCTGAAGCTGGAAGGTGCGCTGTTCCGCACCGTCATGCTCAACACCTATTACGACAACGGCTTCGGCGGCGTGCGGTCCAACGGTCCCGGCCTGCGCACCCAGGGCGTCGACCTGAGCGGCAGCTACCACTGGTCCAACGCCAAGGTGTGGAGCAACTACACCTACACCCACACCCGGGTCGCCGGCCGCATGGCGACGCCCGCCGACTACATCGCCGCCACCCCGGTGGGCCACGTCATGACCCTGGGCGGCGAATACACCTTCGAACCGGTGCGCGTGACGGTGGGCGGTTCGGCCGAACTGGCCCAGGGCATCCAGGACTCGGCGCTGACCCAGGCCGGCTTCCGCCCCATCAAGGGCTACGGCGTGCTGGACCTGTTCGGCCAGTGGCAGCCGCTCGAGCAGTACAAGGACTGGACCCTGCGGCTGGAGGCCAACAACATCCTCGACAAGAAGTATGTGGCGCGTTCCACCTATACCGCCACGGCGACGGTGGAGCCGATCTATTCCGAAGGCCGCGCGTTCCTGCTGTCGTCCACGGTGAAGTTCTAGATGTTCGCGCGTCTGCTTCCCGTCCTGGCCCTGGCGGCCACCCTGTTGGGACAAGGCCCGGCGCAAGCCGGGCCACGTCAGGTCACCGATCTGGCCGGCCGGACCGTCACCGTGCCGGCCAAGGTCGATCGCATCATCCTGGGCGAGGGCCGCGCGGTGGCCGCCCTGGCTATCCTGGACCGCGCCGACCCGCTGGCCCGCGTGGTCGGCACCATGGGGGACTTCCCCCTGTTGGATCCCCTGGGCCACGCCAAGTGGCTGAAGCGCTTTCCCCGCCTGGGCGAGATCACGCCCATCGGCAAGATCGCCGCCGATTCCTTCAGCGTCGAGCGGAGCATCGCGCTCAAGCCCGACCTGGCGCTGTTCTCCATGGCCGGCCACGGCCCCGCCCCCAAGGACGTGGAGATCGTCCGCCAGCTTGAGGCGGCCGGCGTCACCGTGGTGTTCGTGGATTTCTTCTTCGACCCGCTGGTCAACACGCCCAAGAGCATCGCCCTGCTGGGCGCCCTGCTGAAGCGCGAGGCCGAAGCGGCCGAATTCGTGACCTATTACGGCGCCGAACTGGCCCGCGTCACCGACCGCATGGGGCAGATCAAGGACCGGCCGCTGGTGTTCATCGAGAACCGCGTCGGCCTTCAGGCCGAATGCTGCGCCAGCATCGGCGACGGCATCCTGGGCACCATGGTGACCGCCGCCGGCGGGCGCAACCTGGCGTCGGGCCTGATCCCCGGCTATGCCGGCACCATCAGCCTGGAATATCTGCTGACCCATCAGCCCGACATCTATCTGGGCACGGCGGTAGGCAACGTCGACAGCGCCGACAAGGCGCCCGAGCGCATCGTGCTGGGCCACGACACCCCGCTGGCCACCGCCCATGCCAGCCTGGGCCGCGCGCTGTCGCGCCCCGGCATCTCCCAGCTCCAGGCGGTGCGCCAGGGCCGCGCCCATGCGCTGTGGCACCATTTCGTCCATTCCCCGTTCAATGTGGTGGCCGTGCAGGTGCTGGCGAAATGGCTTCATCCCCAGGTGTTCGCCGATCTGGACCCGGCCGCCACGCTGCGCGACATGAC
>JAFAAW010000008.1 GCA_023426365.1 Pseudomonadota bacterium | reverse complement strand
GTGCCGAACGGAGCGAGGGCCGCGGCGACGGCGAACCCCGCGCCGAGCGTGCCGAGGGCGACGCCCGTGCCGAACGGCCCGAGGGCGAAGCCTCCCAGGGCGAAACCCGTGCCGAGCGTGCCGAGGGTGAAGCCCGCCCGGAACGCGCCGAGCGTGCGCCCCGTCGCCGCGCTCCGCGCCAGGCGGCCCAGCCCGCCGCCGAACCCGACGAGGGCAGCGCCCCCGAGGCTGTCGGCGCCTGATCGTCACGGCGACCAGGACCTGAAACGCAAAGGGCGTCCCGCGCAGGCGGGGCGCCCTTGCTGTTTGGGGCCGGCGCCTGGTGCCCTATCCCGCCCTGAGGCCGTGGGCGGGGTGGGCGGGGGCCAGGGTCACCCGGCGGCCGGTGAAGTGCAGCGCGCCGTGATCGCTCATGCGGCGCAGGGTGCGGCTCAGCACCTCGGGGCTGGTGCCGACCATGGCGGCGATGTCGCGCCACGAAATCGGCAGGGTCAATGAGCGGGTGCCGTCGGGTTCCTCGGGCACGTCGGCCGCCAGTTCGCGCAGCACCGCCACGATACGGTCGGCCAGATCGCCCGAACACAGGCGGAAGATGATGCCCTCGTCCTGGCGGGCCTCGTCGCTGCCGCGCCGCAGCAGGGCGTTGCGCACGTGGGGGTCGGCCAGCGCGCCGTGCAGGCGGTCCAGCGGTATGAAACAGGCGGCGGCGTCGGTGATGGCACGGGCGCCGGTGCCGTGGGTGGCATCGCTGGCGAACAGGTCGGCGCACGGAAACAGCGCGCCCGGCTGCAACAGCTTGATGATCACCATCTCGCCATCCTCGTTGACCCGCTCCAACGCCACCAGCCCCGCCGTCAGGCTGAAGGCACCGCGCACACCGTCGCCCTGATGGAACAGGTGATCGCCGCGATTGAAGGCGATGTCCGCCACGGTGCGTGTCAACGGACAGCCGCAATCGCTTCCCTGTCCAATGAATGGCCGGTGTCCTTCAAAGGATCGGCTTCGCTTCGCGCAGCGCGTTCGCATCGATCGTTAAAAGTACACATAGAAAGTACCCCTTCGTCCCGAGGGAAGCATGCGCCCATTATACTTGTTCGGCAACGCTACCTAAGTCGGGGAAAAGAGGTCAGACCCTATTTGCGCACAAGGATAGACCGTTCTTGATTGTGCAGTGCGCAAAAGAGCGGGGAACGGCCGCAGCCCCGGTTGCGGAGCCTGGAAACCCATCCATATTTATCGGCGGTTCCGTGAGGGTTGCCCGTGCTGCCGATGATAGGGGCGCGGGAAACCTGTCGCCTGGGAGGTTTGGATGGATTTCGAGAAGTACACCGAGCGGTCCAAGGGCTTCGTGCAGTCCGCGCAGACCCTGGCCGTGCGCATGGGGCACCAGCGCCTGCTGCCCGAGCATTTGCTCAAGGTTCTGCTGGACGACAGGGAAGGCCTGGCGGCCAAGCTGATGAAGGCGGCCGGCGGCGATCCCAAGAAGGCGCTGGCGGCGGTCGAGGCCGAACTGGACAAGCAGCCCAAGGTCGAGGGGCCGGGCGCCGGTGGCCTGCATCTCACTACCGAACTGGCCCGGGTGTTCGACCAGGCCGAGCAGATGGCGGAAAAGGCCGGCGATTCCTATGTGACGGCCGAACGCCTGTTCCTGGCCCTGTCCATGGCGGCCGGCACCGCCTCGGCCCGCATCCTGTCCGAGGCCGGGGTGACGCCGCAGGGACTGAACAAGGCGATCGAGGACGTGCGCAAGGGGCGCAAGGCCCATTCCTCCTCGGCCGAGGATTCCTATGACGCGCTCAAGAAATACTCCCGCGACCTGACCGCCGCCGCGCGCGAGGGCAAGCTGGACCCGGTGATCGGCCGCGACGAGGAAATCCGCCGCACCATCCAGGTGCTGTCGCGCCGCACCAAGAACAACCCGGTTCTGATCGGCGAGCCGGGCGTGGGCAAGACGGCCATCGTCGAAGGTCTGGCCATCCGCATCGTCAACGGCGACGTGCCGGAAAACCTGAAGATGAAAAGCCTGATGAGCCTGGACATGGGTTCGCTGATCGCGGGCGCCAAGTTCCGCGGCGAGTTCGAGGAGCGCCTGAAGGCGGTGCTCAACGAGGTGGCCTCGTCCAACGGCGACATCATCCTGTTCATCGACGAGATGCATACCCTGGTCGGCGCCGGGGCGGGCGAGGGGGCGATGGACGCGTCCAACCTGCTCAAGCCCGCGCTGGCGCGTGGCGAGTTGCATTGCGTCGGCGCCACCACGCTCAACGAATACCGCAAGCATGTGGAAAAGGATGCCGCCCTGGCGCGGCGCTTCCAGCCGGTCTTCGTGTCCGAGCCGACGGTGGAGGACACCATCTCCATCCTGCGCGGCATCAAGGAAAAGTACGAGCTTCACCACGGCGTGCGCATTTCCGATTCCGCGCTGGTGTCGGCCGCCACCTTGTCCAACCGTTACATCACCGACCGGTTCCTGCCCGACAAGGCCATCGACCTGGTTGACGAGGCGGCCAGCCGCCTGCGCATGGAGGTGGATTCCAAGCCCGAGGAGCTGGACGAGCTGGACCGCCGCATCGTTCAGCTCAAGATCGAGCGCGAGGCGCTCAAGAAGGAGACCGACGCCGCCAGCCGCGACCGCCTTGTGCGCCTGGAAGACGAGCTGGCCGAGCTGGAAGAGGACAGCGCCCGCGTCACCGCCGCCTGGCGCGCGGAAAAGGACCAGCTTGCCTCGGCCACCAAGCTCAAGGAGCAACTGGACCAGGCCCGCATCGAGGCGGACAAGGCCCAGCGCGAAGGCCGTTACGAAAAGGCGGGCGAGCTGCTTTACGGCGTCATTCCCAACCTGGAGCAGAAGCTGGCCCATGCCGACGGCGCCCAGGGCCAGATGCTGAACGAGGCCGTGACCGAGGAGCAGATCGCCGCCGTGGTGTCGCGCTGGACCGGCATTCCGGTGGACAAGATGCTGGCGGGCGAGCGCGAAAAGCTGCTGGACATGGAAAACCGCCTGCAGACCCGCGTGGTCGGGCAGGACGAAGCGGTGGTCGCCGTGTCCAACGCCGTGCGCCGGGCGCGGGCCGGCCTTCAGGATCCCAACCGGCCCATCGGCTCGTTCCTGTTCCTCGGCCCGACCGGCGTGGGCAAGACCGAGCTGACCAAGGCGCTGGCGGAGTTCCTGTTCGACGATGAAACCGCCATGGTCCGCATGGACATGTCCGAGTACATGGAAAAGCACTCGGTCGCCCGCCTGATCGGCGCCCCCCCCGGCTATGTGGGGTACGAGGAAGGCGGCGCCCTGACCGAGGCGGTGCGGCGCCGCCCCTATCAGGTGATCCTGTTCGACGAGGTGGAAAAGGCGCACCCCGACGTCTTCAATGTGCTGTTGCAGGTGCTGGACGACGGGCGCCTGACCGACGGGCAGGGCCGCACGGTGGATTTCCGCAACACGTTGATCGTGCTGACCTCGAACCTTGGTTCGGAAATCCTGGCCAATCAGGCCGAGGGGCATGACAGCGCCGAGGTCAGGGACGCGGTGATGGAGGTGGTGCGCGCCAGCTTCCGCCCCGAATTCCTTAACCGTCTCGATGAAATCCTGCTGTTCCATCGCCTCAGCCGCGCCAACATGACCGGCATCGTGGAAATCCAGTTGGGCCGCCTGCGCAAGCTGTTGGCCGACCGCAAGATCACGCTGGAACTGGACCCCGCCGCTCGGGAATGGCTGGGCGAAAAGGGCTACGACCCGGTTTACGGGGCGCGTCCGCTCAAGCGGGTCATCCAGCGCAGTCTGCAAAACCCGTTGGCCAGCCTGATCCTGGAGGGGCGGGTGAACGACGGCGATACGGTCAAGGTTTCCGCCGCCGAGGGCGGGCTGCTCATCAACGGGGTGCCGGCGGTGGCGGATTGACGTCGCCACCGGCACCCGCACAACGCACAGCATCACAGCGGACGCATATATGCCATTCCACTTTGTGTGCGCATCTCATTTGCAATGCCCTGACCCTCGTGATAGAAGGGCGCCTACTCAGGTGGATACCTGAGTAACGGACTTTTCTCGGCCGGTGCTCCGTTCCCCCTCCCCCCCCCTAGGGGTGCTGGCCGTTAGGCGCGGGGTTCCCGTTCAGACGGGAACCCCGGCCAACACAAATCTCCCTTGCCCAATCACCTGTCCTTGCCGGCACGCCATTGCGCGGGCAGGGCGCGCCCCATGCGCCCATGCGCCCATGCGCCCATGCGCCCATGCGGTCGGTGGGCGGTCCCGCATGGTGCCGCGGTGGGGAAGGGGGGCTGGGATCGGCGATGTCCGGCCTGGGCGCAAGGCACGGCCAACCCGTGCGGCCTGGGCGGATCAGGCGATGTGTATACGCTCAAGCGCAACCATCTCTTGCCTGTGCGCATGGCGATCCCGGCGGGGGCCGCGCTGGCGCCGCGCGGGCTTGTCGCCGTTTGGCCTCCGATCGCGTCAGAGGGCAAAGGACTCTAGTTGGTGAGGGCGCCGCCCTTGAGGCTGTTGACGGCGATCCGGGTCGAGGGCGCGATCTTGGCCAGCAGGGTGTCGGTTTCGCGCTTGGTGGCGCGGAAACGCTCAAGGTCGCGACCGGCCAGCCTCACGTTGGTGGGCATCTTGACCGACAGCGGGTTGACCTGGGCGTTGCCCTGCAGCACTTCGTAATGCAGGTGCGGGCCAGTGGAGCGGCCGGTGGAGCCGACGAAGCCGATGATCTGGCCCTGGCCCACACGCTTGCCCACCTTGATGCCCTGGGCGACGCGGCTCATATGGGCATAGGCGGTGGCATAGCCGTTGCCGTGGCGCAGCCGCACGTAATTGCCATAGGCGCCATTGAAACCGGCCATCTCCACGGTGCCGTCGCCGGCGGCCTGGATCGGGGTGCCGGTGGGCACGCCGAAATCCACGCCCTTGTGCATCTTGGTGAAGCCCAGGATGGGGTGGTTGCGCATGCCGAAGCCCGAGGTGATCCTGGCGCCGTCCACCGGGGTCTTCAACAGGGCCTTCTTGATGCTCTCGCCCTTTTCGTTGAAATACTCGACCACGCCGCCTTCGTTTTCGAAGCGGTACATGGCGATGGGCTTGCCGGAAAGGCCGACGCTGGCGTACAGCATGTCGCCGTTGCGGACCAGCTTGCCCTTGGTGTCGTAATAGGCCTCGAACATCACGTCGAAGGTGTCGCCGGACTGGATGTCGCGCTGGAAGTCCACGTCATAGGACAGCGCCTTGATCATGCCGATGATGACCGGGGCGGGAACGCCGGCGGCCTGCGCGCTCTCGAACAGCGACGAACGGATCGAGCCGGTGTAATGGGCGATCTGGCGGCTGACCTGGCGCTTGGCCTCGCCGCTTTCAAAGCCGCCATTGTCGCTGCGCCGCGCGGCGACCTCGCGAAGCGGGTCGGCATTCAGCGACACCTTGGTGAAGCCGCCGATCCCGAAGCCATGCGGCGGCTTGTCGAAGGTGACGGTGACTTTCTGGCCGGCTTTCAGCCCGCGGGGATTATAGACTTCCTTCAGCGCCTCGATGGCCTGGGTGGCGTCCCCCACCTCGACGCCGGCGCGGGTCAGCACGTCCATCAAGGTGTCGCCCGATCCCACCTTGACGTGGTTCTCGACCGGGCGGGTGGCGCGGTCCTCCAGTTCGCTGTCCGAGGCCAGTTGCTCCGCCCAACTGGTCTGTTCCGCCTCCAGATCCACATAGGCCGGCGCCACCGCGTCCAGCGGGGCGTCGCTTTCACCGAACTGCACAAAGGGGCGGGCGGCGAACATGGCGCCGATGCCCACCAGGCCAACCAATCCTGCCGCCTTCAAGGTTCGCTTGATCTTGGCCGAGAGGTGCCTGCGCAATGGACTGATCCGGTTTCGTGGCAAGGGAATGAAGGCGTTATCGCAGCCTATGTCCGGCAAGGCAAGAAATAATCCCATTTTTTTTCGCTTGACTGTGGCTGCCGAGCATCGTCGGCCCTGGTGCCGGCCGACCTCTAAGGACGCTCCTCTAAGGACGCTCCTCTAAGGACGCTTTCCATAGGCTCCGGAGGGCAGGGACGGGCGGTTTTCGGATTCTTTTGGTTTTTGAGAAAAAGGCTGTTGACGGTGTATGCCTGCCGGCCTATAACCCGCGCCTCGCCGCTGCGGTGGCGGGCCGGAGGGTCAGGCAGCCGGTTGTTGGTTCGGGCTTCGGTTCGGGCGGATGAAAAAAGAGTTTGACACGGTTGGGGCGCTCCTGTAGAAC
>JAFAAW010000007.1 GCA_023426365.1 Pseudomonadota bacterium | reverse complement strand
CCGCCCTGGGTGATCGAGGCCAGTTGCGCCAGCAGGTCGGCGCCGTGATCGGCCGGCAGGGCCACGCCTTCCTGGGCCGCGCGCACGAAATCGCCCAGCACGTCGTTGCCGCGCACCAGCAATTCAGCCACGTGGTGCGACAGTTCGGCCCGCCCGGAGCGCAGCGCGTCCATGGCGGTTTCGAACACATGGGCGAAATGGACTAGGTCGTCGAAGGCGAACGCGCCGGCGCCCCCCTTGATGGAGTGGACGCACCGGAACACCGCGTTCAGATCCTCGACCGTGCCGCCGCCGTCCAGCAGACGGCTCAGCGTCTCCTCCGCATTGGCCAGCAGCTCGGCGCATTCCTCGAAATAGGTGGCCTTGAACTGCGACAGGTCGTAGCCCTGGTCCTCGCTCATGCTCGGCTTTCTCCCGCTTGTCGGCTGCCCGTGGGTGTTACGGGCAAACCTTGGCGACGATCTGCAACAGCTTGTCCGGGCTGAACGGCTTGACGATCCAGCCGGTGGCGCCGGCGGCGCGGCCTTCGTCCTTCTTGGACTGGTCGCTTTCGGTGGTGAGGATCAGGATGGGGGTGCCCACCTGGGTCGGCAGCGCACGGATGCGCCGGGTCAAGGTGATGCCATCCATCTCGGGCATGTTGACGTCGGTGATGATCACATCGACCTTCTGGCTTTGCAGCACCTTGAGGGCGGCCACGCCATGCTCGGCCTCGAGCACGGTATAGCCGGCGCCGCGCAGCGTGAACGACACCATGTCGCGCATGGTCTTGGAATCATCGACGGCGAGAACGCTCTTACCCATTACTTAATCCCCTGTCAGGCGAACACATTAAGGTTGTCGAAATCCTCGGCCAGGCCCAATTGGCGGAACGATGCCGCCAGGGCCTGTGAAGCGTTCTCGATCTCGAGCCGGCGGGCCGCGGTGCGGAAAGCCGGCATGCCGGCCAGGATCACCTGGATGGCGGCGGTGGCGATGCGTTCCACCCCGGCGCCCTTGAGCACCAGATCGGTGGCGGTGTCTTTCGCCAATGCGTCGAGCAGCAGGTCGCGCAACTCCCCGGCGGCGGCAAGATCGACCGCCACGGGCAATTCCACTTCCAGTCTGCCGTTATTTTCCTTCAGCTCCATCCCGCTTGACCACGTTTTCCCTGTGGACCGGACGGGGATAATACGGCAAATTCCTGCCGGGAGTAAGAGGCGAAGAGTTACCGCTTTAATGCCGACCATCACCACCCAGGCCGGACCGTGGAACATGACGGTCTATGCCTTCGATCAGGACGATCCGGAAAACCCGCTGTTCCGCGTCTCCGTGGACGAGGTGTCGCGGCTGCCCTTTGGCGCGGCCGAACTGGATCGTGACGGCAAGGTGGTCGCGTACAACGACACCGAGCCGGACGACGGCGGTCCCGCGCGCCCGCCGCTGGTCGGGCGCGATTTCTTCGCCGATGTCGCCCGCTGGGCGGGATCGTCGCTGATCGCCGAACAGTTCCGCCGCGGCGTTGCCTCGGGCGATCTGAACGTGGTGTTCGACTGCGCCGTTCCGCGCCTGTCGCACAAGGTGCGCATCCACCTCAAGGTCAGCCCGATCCTGGGCACCTTCTGGGTGTTCATCAAGAAGCTGGCGCGCCACGCCGAATAGTCGTGGGGTGTCGGCACTTGGCGCTGTAATCAATCGGAAATAAAGCTGAAGGGGTCAGCCCATCTCGCGCAGGCGGGCAAGGTAGCTGTCCACCTCGTTGCGCATGTGGGTGGCCTTGGCGGCCAGCGCGTCGGCCGAACGGTTCAGCTCGCCCGCCGCCGAAGAGGACACCCCCAGCGCCTCGATGGCGCTGTTGACCGAACTGGTCACCGCCTTGGCGCCCGACGCGGCCTCGCCCACATGGCCGGCGATGGTGCCGGTGGAGGCGGTTTGCGCCTCGACCGCCTCGCGCACCTCGATGGCCACGGTGTTGATGCCGGACACGGCGGCCACGGTGTGATGAATGGTCTCCACCGCGGTGTTGGTGGCGGTCACCGCCTCCTGCACCGAGGCGGCGATGTCGTGGGTCGCGTTGCTGGTCTGCTCGGACAGCTTCTTGATTTCCTGCGCCACCACGGCAAAGCCGCGGCCGGCGGCGCCGGCGCGGGCCGCCTCGATGGTGGCGTTCAGGGCCAGCATGCGGGTCTGGCGGGCGATGCCGTCGATGGTCTGGCCGATCTTGCCGATGCGCGAGGCGACGTCCAAGAGGCCGCGCATGGCGTCGTCGGTGGCGCGCGCGGCATTGGCGGCCTGTTCGGCGGCGTCGGCGGTGCGCACCACGTTGGTGCGGATATGTTCGATGGACTGGGCCAGGTCGGCGGTGTTCTGCGCGATGTTGTCCACGCTGAAGGCCGCTTCCTCGGCGGCGGCGGCCATGTTGACCGTCTCGTAATCCATGTGGGAGAGGCGCGACAGCATCTCGTCCGAATGGGATTTCAGCGTGGCGGCCATGGCGCCCACCTCGTCCACCACGCCCTTGATCGAGCGTTCGAAGCCCAGCGCCAGATCGGTGACGGTCTTGGTGCGCGCCTGTTTGGCGGCCTCGAAATAATCGTGGGTGACCAGCGAGACGTCCAGTTGCGCGACCTTGCCCAGCGCCTGGGCCAATGTCTCGAAGCGGCGGTTTCCCTTGAGCATGGCGAGCGCCTGGGCGGCGCCGGCCGAGGCCATGGCCTGGTACCAGCTGGCGCCCAGATCCAGATAGGCCAGCATGAAGCCCAGTTGCTGGGCGGTGGCGATGTAATCGGCGGTGAACTCGCAGGCGTAGAGATGCCGCCAGTGTTCGGTCAGCACGCCCTTGAGGGTGGTGCCGGCGTCGCCGGCCAGCTTTTCACCGAAAGGGGGAAAGCGGGTGACCCAGTCGGACGCGCCGTTGACCAGGCTCTCGGTGGCCTGGACCAGCGGCTGGCTGTTGCCCCGGATCAGGGCCTGGGCGTCGTCGTCGACGCCGAACAGGTCCAGGTACTGGAGGACCCGTTCCTTCATGCTGATGCCGGCGGGTGCCGCCGGACTGGCGGCGGTGTCGCCGTCGTCGTCGAAAAACAGCTCGTCCGCCGTTGCGGCCGAGGGGGGCGCCGGAGTGGATGGGGCAGGACTATCGTCAAAAAGTTCGAAGTCGTCGCTCATAACTCGGGTAGGGCCCGTCCTAAAATCGCCAAGGGCGCTTATAATTCAATATGAATTAGTGCAAAGGCACGCCGTCGAAGCGTGGGGCAGTTTTCTTGACCCGGGTCAACCATAGCCAACATGGCGGGGGAAGAAAAGCCACGTGTTGCGCTGGCCTGTCCTGCGTTCGTGTGGGTGCTGGGACGCGATTTTCAGGCCGTTGCAACCGGCGCGGTCGCGGCGGCTTGGGCGCGTGGCAACCGCACGGTGATGGTGGTTCCCTGGCCCGGCGTGCTGTCCACCACCAGGCTGCCGCCATGCAGTTCCACCAGCTTGCGCGACAGCGGCAGGCCCAGGCCCGAACCGGGGAAGCGGCGCGAGCGCGACGAGTCGATCTGTCCGAACGCTTCCAGCGCGTGGGGAAGATCCTTGGCGGCGATGCCGATGCCGGTGTCGCTGACCCGCACCGCCACCATGTCGCCCTCGGCCTGGGCGGAAACGGTGACGCGGCCGCCTTCGGGGGTGAATTTCACCGCGTTGGACAAGAGGTTGAGCATCACCTGCAGCAGGCGGCGGTCGTCGCCGGCGACGGCGGGCAGATCGTCGGGCAGCGGCGCGCTCAGCTCCAGTCTGCTGGCCGCCGCCGCGTCGCGTACCATGCTGAGCGCCCGCTCCACCACCTCGGCCACCGCCACCGGATGGCTTTCCATGGCCATGGCGCCGGCCTCGATCTTGGACAGGTCCAGAATGTCGTTGATCAGCGCCAGCAGGTGGTTGCCGGAATTGAAGATGTCGCGGGCGTACTCTCGATAGCGGTCGTTGCCCAGCGACCCGAACACTTCGTTCAGCATGGTGTCGGAAAAGCCGATGACGGCGTTCAGCGGGGTGCGCAGCTCGTGGCTCATGGCGGCCAGGAAGTCGCTCTTGGCCTGGGCGGCGCTTTCCGCCTGGGCCTTGGCGTGGCGCAATTCCTCCTCGCCCGCCTTGAGGTCGCTGATGTCCGTATAGATGGCCACCATCTGGCCGCTGGCGGTGCGCCGTTCGTTGACCAGCAGCCAGCGGCCCGAATTGAGATGCTGCACGTGGGGAATCTGCTGGGCACGCCAGATCAGGCGCTGGGCCAGCCAGTTGCGGCCGTCGCCCACGTCGCAGGCCAGCCCCAGTCGGCTCGACGCTTCCAGCAGGTGGCGGAAGGGCCGCCCCTCCTGCGCCAGATGGGCGATTTCAGGATAGAAATCGTGGAAGCGCTGGTTGGCGATCACCACCCGGTCCTGTTCGTCGCACAGGATGAAGCCTTCCGAGATGCTCTCGATCGCCTCGCGCAGGCGCGCCTGCGCGGTGGTCAGGTCGCGGGTGCGGTTTTCCACCCGCCCCTCCAGCGTGGCGACCAGATCGACCAGCCGCGCGGTCATGGCGTTGAAGGCGCGCGCCAGATCGCCGATCTCGTCCGAGCGGGATTCGCCGGCGGCGCGGCGCGACAGGTCGCCGGCGCTGATGTGGCCCGCCACCTCGGCCAAACTCTCGATGGGGCGAATGATCGAGCGGCTGGCCAGCAGGGCCAGCGCCAGCGCGGCGGCCAGCGCGCCGGCCACCACGGCCAGCGTGGTCAGCGCCGTCTGCAGGGGCAGGGCCAGGGCGTCGCGCAGGGGCTGTTCGGAAATCACCACCAGTTCGCGCGCCCCCGCCACCAGGGTGACGCGCGCGGCCAGCACCCGTTCGCCGTCCAGGCCGATGGTCACGCCGTCGCTGCGCGGCAATTGGGTGCGGGTGCCGCGCAGAACCACCGACGGATTGGGGTGCGCCACCACCAGACCGGTGGGGTCGGCGATATACAGCAGACGGCTGGGGCTGGCATTGCGCGAATTGGCCACCACCTCCCACATGCGCTTGAGCCGCAGGCGAGCCACCAGGATGCCGCTGACCGCGGTGCTGCGCGCATCCAGCTCGGGCACCGAGACGGCCATCAGCGGCTCGGCGGTGGCGGCGTCGATCTCGATGGGGCCGAAGGACACCGCACCGCTGGAGCGCGGGCTTTGGAATTCCGGCAGGGCGCCGCGCGACCCCAGGTCGGCCTGGGTGAAGATCTGCGCAAGCGCCACCCGCACCCGTTCCCGCCCGTCCACGTCCAGCCACGCCAGTTCGGCGAATTGCGCCTCCCAGGCCAGCAATTCGCCCAGCATGGAACGCTGTTCGGCCGGCGACAGGCGGCTGAGGCCGCGCACCCGCACCATCATCTGCAACTCGCGCACCAGACCCGCCACATGGGCCTTAATCTCGGCGGCGGCCAGCATGGCGGCCTGGTGTTCCTGCGCCAGCTTCTGGTCGTAGGCGGCGTCATAGGCGGCGCGCGTCAGCACGATCCCCGCCGCCGCCAGGGGCAGCACGGCCAGAAGAACGATGGCCAGGGCCAGGCGCTTCTTCAGCCGCATCCTATTCCCCCGGGCGGCCGACGATGTTGGCGTGGCGCAGCAGATCGTCCGGGATCGGCAGATCCAGGTGGTCGGCGATGCCTAGGTTGAGGGTCAGCTCCATGTCCGCGCTTTCGATGGGCAGATCGGCGGCCGGTATTCCCGACAAGATCTGGTCGGCGAGCCTGGCGGCCTGCCAGCCCACGGCGTAGAGATCGAAGCCATACGAGAATAGGGCGCCCTGCGCAACCCCTTCGGCGTGGGGCGCGGTGACCGCCAACCCGCGCACACTTGCCGCCGCCGCGATCGCGCGCAGGTTGCTGGCAAGGAAGGCATCGGGCGGAATGAATATGGCGTCGATGCCGTGGGGCAGGGCGTCGAGCGCCTGCCTGAGGGCTGCCGGCCCGCGGATGTCGGCGGTCAGCAGCGTCAGCCCCAATTTGTCGGCCGCCGGGCGCAGCCGGGCCAGCGCCGCCACCGGGCTTGGGTCGGACCCGTCATGGGGCACCCATATGGTGCGGGCGTTGGGGATCAGGCGGCGCAGCATCTCCAGCCGATGTGGTTCCTGCAGCGCGAAGGCGATGCCGGTGACGTCCTGGCCGGGGTGGTGCAGGCCCGAGACCAGGCCGGTCGCCACCGGGTCGCTGGATGCGGCCAGCAGCAGCGGCACCTTGCGCGCGGCGACCAGATCGTGGACCGCCAGCGCCGTCGGCGTGGTCAGCGTCACCACCAGGGCGGTGTCCGAGGAAATCACCCGTTCGGCCTCGGCCCGCAGCGCGGCCGGCGTCGCTTGCGGCGGCGGATGGACGAAGCGCACGGTCTGGCCGTCGCGCCAGCCCAGTTTCGCCAGCCTGTCGCGCAGCCCCTCGAACACCCGTTGGCCCACCGGGGCGTGGCTGAGCACCACGATGGTCCGCAGCCGGTCGTACGGGCCGACAATGTTCGTCAGCAGGGCGGTGGCGACGATCACCACCAGCCCAAGCATGATTGTAATAGGTGTGCGCAGCGTTTTTCCGGCTCCTCCTACCCCGAGGGGCAGTATGACACAGCTCGTCTTTGCGATAATAGGGACCAGCCTTTCAGGGCGGGTTTTCCTTGGCGCGGCACGGTGGAATACCGTAGAACTACGGAATCGCCGAGGGGGCTGAGCGCGCACGCATCCCTGCGGGATGCGAATGGGCCGTGACTCCATTCTTAGAAATTTTGACATCGGTCGCTGGCCTGAACCAATGGCCGGCGCCGCGATCCAGAGGAACCGAGCGTCAGATGAGCGGATTGCCTGAGGTACAGGGACTTTATGACCCGCAGTATGAACACGACGCTTGCGGCGTCGGCTTCATCGCCGACATCAAGAACCGCAAGTCGCACGAGATCATCCAGCAGGGTCTGGAAATCCTCAAAAACCTGACCCATCGCGGCGCCGTCGGTGCGGATCCGCTGGCCGGCGACGGCGCGGGCATCCTGATCCAGTTGCCCGAGACCTTCCTGCGCGCCGAGGCGTCCAAGATCGGCGTCAGCCTGCCGGAATACGGCGCCTGGGCCGCCGCCACCGTGTTCCTGCCCAAGGATGCCACCCTGCGCGCCGCCTGCGAAAGCATGGTCGAGCGACTGGTGAAGGCCGAAGGGCAGGTCGTGCTGGGCTGGCGCGACGTTCCCGTCGATGCCTCGTGCCTGGGCGAGACGGTGAAGCCCACCGAACCCAAGGTCCGCATGATCTTCGTCGGTCGCGGTGCCAACTGCCCCGACCAGGACGCGTTCGAGCGCAAGCTGTTCGTCATCCGCAAGCAGGCCGAGAACTGCGTGCCGGCCGGCGCGGACAAGGACTTCTACATCCCCTCGCTGTCGTCGCGCACCCTGGTCTACAAGGGCATGCTGCTGGCCGATCAGGTGGGCGTGTACTACAAGGACCTGTCCGACCCGCAGATGGTGTCGGCGCTGGCGCTGGTCCACCAGCGCTTCTCCACCAACACCTTCCCGAGCTGGCGTCTGGCCCATCCGTTCCGCATGATCTGCCACAACGGCGAGATCAATACGCTGCGCGGCAACGTCAACTGGATGAATGCCCGCCGCAAGGCCATGAGCAGCCCGGTGCTGGGCGACGATCTGGCCAAGCTGTTCCCGCTGATCGCCGAGGGGCAGAGCGACACCGCCAGCTTCGACAACGCGCT
>JAFAAW010000145.1 GCA_023426365.1 Pseudomonadota bacterium | reverse complement strand
CCGATTACGCCCAGACGGTGATCCGCACCCGCACCACGGTGATCGGCGCCCTCATGGTCCAGCGCGGCGAGGCCGACGCCCTGATCTGCGGCACCATCGGCCGCTATGAAAAGCATCTGAGCCACATTTCGGACGTCATCGGCCTGCGCGACGACGTCAAAGTGCCGGCGGCCATGAGCCTGCTGATCATGCCGCAGGGCACGTTCTTCATCTGCGACACCTACGTGACCGCCGACCCCACCCCCGAGCAGATCGTGGAAACCACCCTGCTGGCGGCCGAGGAAGTGCGCCGCTTCGGCATCGAACCCAAGGTGGCGCTGCTCAGCCACTCCAATTTCGGGTCGCACCGTTCCACCTCGGCGGCCAAGATGCGCGACGCGCTGGCCATGCTGCACGAACGCGCCCCCTATCTGGAGGTGGAAGGCGAGATGCACGGCGACGCCGCGCTGTCCGAGGACATTCGCGGCCGCATCTTCCCCAATTCCCGCCTGAGGGGGCAGGCCAACCTGCTGGTCATGCCCAACCTGGATGCCGCCAACATCTCGTTCAACCTGATCAAGGCGTTGGGCGAGGGCATGAGCGTCGGCCCCATCCTGATGGGCGCCCGCCTGCCGGCCCACATCCTCACGCCGTCGGCCACCGTGCGCAACATCGTCAACGTCACCGCGCTGGCCGCGGTGGACGCCCAGATGGCGGCGCAGCAGCGGCGCTGAACGGTCGCACGATCATCGTCATGCCCGGGCTTGATCCGGGCATCCATTCGCAGTTAAAGCGTGGATGGCCGGGCCAAGCCCGGCCATGATGCTTTTCAGGGGCGCAATCAGCCGGATGTCACCCGACGAAATCCTTTCCCGCGTGCTGTACCAGGACCAGGACGTCATCGTCCTGAACAAGCCGTCCGGCCTGCCGGTGCATGCCGGCCCCAACTCGCCCGATCATCTGGAACTGTATCTGGACGCCCTGAGATTCGGCTGGAGCCAGATGCCGCGGCTGGCCCACCGGCTGGACCGCGACACCTCGGGCTGTCTGGTGCTGGGGCGGCACGACAAGTCCATCCGCCGCCTGGGCAAGATGTTCATGGCCGGCGGCGTGGACAAGGCCTACTGGACCGTGGTGCACGGCCGCCCGGCCGGGGACAGCGGCCGCATCGAACAGCCCATCCTCAAGGTGGTCACCCCGCGCACCAAGCAAAGCCACGGTTTCTGGCGCATCGTCTGCGACCCCAAGGGGCAGGAGGCGGTGACCGACTGGCAGGTGATGGGCAGCACCGGCGACATCACCTGGATCGAATGCGTGCCGCGCACGGGGCGCACCCACCAGATCCGCGTGCACATGAAGGCGCTGGGCTGCCCGGTGCTGGGCGACGCCTTTTACGGCCCCGACCCGGCACCCACGATGCCGCTGCACCTGCATTCCCGCCGCATCGGCCTCAAGCCCCTGGCGCCCTCCAAGCCCGCCATCCGCGTCGAGGCGCCGCCGCCCGAGCACATGGCCGCCGCGCTGAAGGCGTGCGGGTGGGACGGTCAATAATATTGGTGACACGGATGGACGGGGACGAACGCGGACGAAGCGGAAAACACCCGCGTACATCCGCGTTCATCCGTGTCATTTCACCGGCGCCCTTAGCGCGCGATGGTCACCGGCGCTCCTAGCGCCCGATGGTCACCGGCGCTCCTGGCGCCCGATGGTCACCGGCGCTCCTGGCGCCCGATGATCCGCGTCGCTCCTAGCGACCAATGGTCAGCGTCGCCCAGCCGTCGATGATCTGGCGGTCCTTGAGCGTCAAACCCTGGCGCTCATGCACACCCATGACCATGCGCTCCTGCCATTCCAGCAGGCCGGACAGCACGGCGACACCGTCGGGGGCGAGATGGGCGGCCAGATCCTTGGCGAAGCGCATCAGCGGCTTGGCCAGGATGTTGGCGCAGATGATGTCGAAGGGGCGGTTTTTCTTCAGCAGCGGATTGCGATAGCCGTCCGAGACGATGGAAGTGAAGCGCGCGCCCACCTGATTGAGCTTGGCATTGTTGGCCGCCACCTTGACGGCGCCGGGGTCGATATCGGTGGCGATGACGTCGCACGCCCACATCTTGGCCATGGCGATGCCCAGGATGCCCGACCCCGACCCCAGATCCAGCGGGCGGGCGAAACGGCGCTTCTTCGCCAGCTTGTCCAGCGCCAGCAGGCAGCCGCGGGTGGTGGCGTGCTCGCCCGAACCGAACGCGGTGCCGGCATCCACCAGCAGCTCGATGCGGCCGATGGGGGTGGGTTCCTCCCAATGCGAGCCGCGCACATAGAAGCGGCCGGCGTCGATGGCCGGGAAGTCGCGCAGGTTCTCCAGCACCCAATCCACGTTGGGCAGGCGCTCCACCGTCAGCTCCGGCACCTCCAGCCCGTTGGCGGCCGCCACCGCGGACAGCGCGGCGATGATCTTGACGCGCTCGGGCGGGGTGCGCGAATAGCCCTCCAGGTGCCACGGACAATCGCCGTCGGAAATGCCCGACTTGTCTTCCATGAACATGGTGACCGATTCGGCGAAGCGCTCGAACACCTCCTCGAACACGGGCATGGCCTCGGGGCCGGTGGTCAGGCGCAGGTGCCAGATATCGGGGAACACGGGGGGCATGGGCGACTCCGGACGGGCTGAAACGGCGTCATGCCCGGGCATGACGGGATTGAAGATGTTCCCTTAGACAAGCTCGACGAAGCTGCCAAGCACCTTCTTCACTCCGGCCTTGTCGAAATCGATTTCCAGCTTGTCGCCGTCCACCGCCACCACCGTGCCGTTGCCGAATTTCTGATGGAAGACGCGTGCGCCGATGTCGAAATCGCCGCCCGCGTCGCGCGCCGCCACCTGCCACGATCCGCCGCCGGCCGGCGGACGGGCGTAACTGCCGCCATAGCCGCCCTGGTTCCACGCGGCCGCGGAGGCGCCGCCCGCATACAGCCCGCGCTCGGCCTGGCGCTCCACATGCTGGTCGGGCAACTCGTGCAGGAAGCGCGACGGCAGCGCCGCCTGCCACTGGTTATAGATGCGGCGGTTGGCGGCGAAGGTGACCAGCACACGGCGGCGCGCCCGGGTCAGACCGACATAGGCCAGCCGGCGTTCCTCCTCCAGCCCGGCATTGCCGCCCTCGTCCATGGCGCGCTGGTGGGGGAACACGCCCTCTTCCCAGCCGGGCAGGAAGACGCTGTCGAATTCCAGCCCCTTGGCGCCGTGCAGCGTCATGATGGTGACCTTGTCCACGTCGGACTTCTCGTCGTTCTCCATCACCAGGGCGACGTGTTCGAGGAAGCCTTGCAGGTTCTCGAAATCGCCCAGCGCGCGCACCAGTTCCTTGAGGTTTTCCAGCCGTCCCGGCGCCTCGGGCGATTTGTCGTTCTGCCACATCTCGGTATAGCCCGATTCGTCCAGCACGATCTGGGTCAGCTCGGTATGGGGCAGCGCGTCCATCTGCTCGCGCCAGCGCAGCACGTTGTCGCAAAAACCGGCCAGCGCCTTGCGCGGCTTTGGTTTCAGCTCGTCGGTCTCGACCAGCAGGCGCGCCGCCTCGAACAGCGACAGCGCGCGCGCGCGCGCGGTGGCGTGCACCGTCTGCAATGCAGCGTCGCCCAGGCCGCGCTTGGGCAGGTTGACGATGCGCTCGAACGCCAGCCCGTCATCGGGCGACACCACCAGCCGCAGATAGGCCATGGCGTCGCGGATTTCCTGGCGCTCATAGAAGCGCGGGCCGCCGATGACGCGATAGGGCACGCCGGTGGTGATCAGGCGTTCCTCGAACTCGCGGGTCTGGAAGCCGGCGCGCACCAGGATGGCCATGGTGGCAAGGCTTTCGCCCTTGCGCTGCAACGCCTCGATTTCCTCCACCACCACGCGGGCTTCCTCGGGGCCGTCCCACACCCCGCGCACCCGCACCTTTTCGATGGCGCTGCGGTCATGGTGCAGGCCGGGGCGCAGGGTCTTGCCCAGGCGCCCCTCGTTGTTGGCGATCAGCCCGCTGGCGGCGGCCAGGATGTGCGGGGTCGAGCGGTAGTTGCTTTCCAGCTTGATCACCGCCGCGCCGGGGAAATCGCGCTCGAAGCGCAGGATGTTGCCCACCTCGGCGCCGCGCCAGGAATAGATGCTCTGGTCGTCGTCGCCCACGCAGCAGATGTTGCGGTGGCTTTGCGCCAGCAGGCGCAGCCACAGATACTGGGCGATGTTGGTGTCCTGGTACTCGTCCACCAGCACATAGCGGAACTGGCGCTGGTACTGCTCCAGAACGTCCGCGTGATCCAGAAACAGGGTCAGGTTGTGCAGCAGCAGATCGCCGAAATCGCAGGCGTTCAGCGTCAGCAGGCGCTGCTGGTAAAGGGCATACAATTCCTGGGCGCGGCCGCCGGCCAGCTCGGGCACGTCGGCGGCACTCAGCTTGTCGGGCAGCCGGCCCTGATCCTTCCAGCGTTGGATGGTGCTCATCAGCGCCTGGGCGGGCCAGCGCTTGGTGTCGATGCTTTCGGCCTCCATCACCTGCTTGAGCAGGCGCAACTGGTCGTCCGCATCCAGGATGGTGAAATTGGATTTCAGTCCCACCAGCTCGGCATGGCGGCGCAGGATCTTCACGCACAGGGCGTGGAAGGTGCCCAGCCAGATGCCCTCGGCCACCGGGCCGATCAGGGTGGCGACGCGGTCGCGCATTTCGCGCGCGGCCTTGTTGGTGAAGGTCACCGCCAGGCACTGCCACGGCTGCGCCTTGCGCGAGGCCAGGATGTGGGCCAGCCGCGCGGTCAGCACCTTGGTCTTGCCGGTGCCCGCGCCCGACAGCACCAGCACCGGCCCGTCGGTGGTGGTCACCGCCTGATGCTGTTCGGGGTTCAGGCCGACCAGCCAGGGAGCGTCGGGCGGCACCGCCACCGGTCCGGCGGAAGCGCGGGGCGACACCGGCTGAAACGGATCAGGGATGTCGTCGTCAAGGGCGAAGGGATCGGACATGGATGGGAATATAGTGGGAACATTTCCGCCCGCCTAGCCCAAAACCGGCCATCGGCGCTGGGAACAGACGCGAAACGCGTGTAATGTCCGGCCATGGACACCCTGATCCTGACCGTCTTCGCGCTCACCTATCTGGGCATGGCCGTGGGCCGCGTGCCTGGCCTCAAGCTTGACCGAACCGGCATCGCGCTGCTGGGGCTGGTGGCATTGCTGGCCGGCGGCGCGGTCGAGCTGGAACATGCCGGCGCGGCCGTCAACATGCCGACCCTGCTGCTGCTGTTCGCCCTGATGATCGTGTCCAGCCAGTTCCAGGAGGCGGGCTTCTACGGCGCGGTGGCGGCACGCGTGGCGGCGGCCCGGGGATCGGCGGAACGGCTGCTGGCGCTGACGGTGGTGGTGGCCGGGCTGCTGTCGGCGGTGCTGGCCAACGACATCGTGGTGTTCGCCATGACCCCCATCGTGGCCGAGGGCATCCGCCGCCGCGGGCTGGACCCGCGCCCGTTCCTGCTGGGATTGGCGGGCGGCGCCAATGCCGGTTCGGCCATGACCATCATCGGCAATCCGCAAAACATCCTGATCGGTCAGGTGGGCGGGCTGGATTTCTGGAAGTTCCTGCTGGCCTGCGGCGTGCCGGGGCTGTTGTCGCTGGGCGTGGTCTATGCGGCGGTGCGCTGGGTGTGGCGCGCCCAGTTGCAGGCCGACCCCACGCCGATCGTGCCCCAGCCCCTGCCCCGCCCCGATCCGTGGCAGACCGGCAAGGGCGTCGCCGCCATCGTCTTCCTGATGGCGCTGTTCGCCACCGACCTGCCGCGCGAAGTGGGCGCGCTGGTCATCGCCGCCTTTCTGCTGCTGAGCCGCCGGCTGGCCAGCCGCGACATGATCGGCGCGGTGGACTGGCACCTTCTGGTGCTGTTCGCCTGCCTGTTCGTCATCACCGACGCCTTTTCCGCCACCAGCTTCGCCGGCCAGGGCGCCGAATGGCTGGCGGAAAGCGGCTGGATGCCCCACCGGCTCAGCGTCATGGCGCCGCTGATGACGGTGGCCAGCAACACCATCGGCAACGTGCCGGCCACCATGCTGATCCTGTCGGTGTGGCCCATCGCCGAGCCGGGTCCGCTTTACGGTCTGGCGCTGCTGTCCACCCTGGCCGGCAACCTGCTGCTGGTCGGCTCTCTCGCCAACATCATCGTGGTGGAACGCGCGGCGCGGGCCGGCGTGCGCCTGTCCTTCGTCGATTTCGCCAAGGCCGGCATTCCCATGACGGCGGCCACCATGGCGCTGGGCATGGGCTGGCTGTGGCTGGGCGGCTGGATGG
>JAFAAW010000138.1 GCA_023426365.1 Pseudomonadota bacterium | reverse complement strand
GCGCTGTTCGCGCTGTCGCTGAAATCCGAAAACGAAGTGGGCTGGCGCCGGTCCGAGGCGCGCACCACCTTCATCGCCGCCGCCGTCCAGACCCAGATGGATGCACTGGCCGGCACGCTGGACGTGCTGTCGGCCAGCCCGGCGTTGCGCGACGGCGATCTGGCCACCTTCCATAGCCAGGCCCGCGCCATCACCGGCGAACGGGTGGACGCCGTCTCGCTGGTCCGGCCCGATGGCGTGACCATGCTGAACAGCCGGGTTCCACCAGGACAGCCCGCCCCCGCCTTTTCCGTGCCCGAGGACCAGGCCCGCCTTGCGCTCGCCGAGGGCCGCACGGTCATCACCGGCATGTTCAACGGCGCCACCTCGCGCCGCGCCATCTTCGCCATGATCCGGCCGGTCACCGTGGCCGGCAAGCCGCACGCGCTGGCGGTCGGGCTGTTCGCCAGCCGCTTCGAGCCACTGGTGGACCGCACGCTGCCGCCGTGGACGGCGGCGCTGCTGGACGGCGCCGGCCAGCCGGTGGTGCAGTTCCCCCGCCAGGGCGGCCCGACCGACCTGCACGCCCCCGCCATCGCCACCGATGCGGCCGGCGGCACCCACGGCCGCCTGACGCTGCGACAGGCCGACGGCGCCGAGCATATGGTGACGTTCGAGCGCATCCCGCACTCGGGGTGGATGGCGGTGTCGTCGCTGCCGCGCGGCGCCGTCGAGGGACCGGCCCTGCATACCGCCGCACTTTATGCCGTGGGCGCCGTGCTGCTGTCGGTGCCCAGCGTGCTGCTGGCGCTATGGCTGGGCCTGCGGCTGGCCAGTTCCATGAAGGCGCTGGCCCAGTTCGCCACCACCATGGGCGCCGAACCCTCGCCGGCCGGGATGACCCTGCCGCCGCTGAAACGCTCGTGCCGCGAACTGGATGTGGTGGCGGCGGGGCTGGAACAGGCGGCCTGCGACATCGCCGCCCGCGACGCCCAGTTGCGCCAGCAGCGCGACCTGGCCGAATCCAACGCCGCCCGCATCGCCCGGCAATCGGCCGAGCTGAGCCGGTCCAACGCCGACCTCGAACAATTCGCCTATGTGGCCTCGCACGATCTGCGCGAGCCGTTGCGCATGGTCTCGAGCTTCCTGACCCTGCTGGAGCGCCACCTGGGCGGGCAACTGGACGCGGAAGGGCGGGAATTCGTCGGCTATGCCCGCGACGGCGCCTTGCGCATGGACCGCATGATCCTGGACCTGCTGCAATATTCCCGCGTCGGCCGGGTGGAAACCGCCATCGAGGCGGTGGATCTGGCCGCCATGGTGCAGCAGGCCCGCAATGACCTGGCCGACCAGATCGCCCAGAGCGGCGCCGAGGTGACGGTGGACGGCACCTTGCCGGTGGTCGAGGGCTATCCCGGCGAACTGGCGCGCCTGTTCCTCAATCTGATCGGCAACGCCATCAAGTACCGCGCCGCCGACCGCACGCCCCGGATCGTCGTTTCCGCCACCCACCTGCCCGAGGGCTGGCAGGTGACGGTGGCCGACAACGGCATCGGCATCGACGCCCAGTTCCACGAGCGCGTGTTCGCCATCTTCCAGCGCCTGCACACCCGCCAGGCTTACGACGGCAACGGCATCGGCCTGGCCATCTGCAAGAAGGTGGTCGAGCATCACGGCGGACGCATCTGGGTGGAATCGACGCCCGGCAACGGCGCCGCTTTCCGTTTCATCCTGCCGGACACCCTTCCGTCCGGGGCCGTCTCTCCTTCCGCATAGCTGACCGCAGGTTGATTGCCCACCACCGTCGCCCCCCTTTATGGTCCCAGCACCGATGGGCCGAGGGATCGTCATGGCGAAAAGACTGATGTTTTGCGAAGTGTGCGGCCGGGTCACCGAGCATCTGGTGGAAAGTGGCGACGACGATTGCGGCGAGATGGCGTTGTGCACCCAGTGCGGCCGGCTGTCCTCGTGCCCGGCCGAGAACGGCGAGTGCTCCGCCCAGGCCGCGCCCCCGCCCGGCAACACGCGGCCTCGCTGATCCATTGCCGCCGTGCTAGGGTCGCCATCCCGGTACGGAGGACAAACGATGAAGCGTTGGTTGGCGATCATGTCGGTGTCGGCCCTGGCGGCCTGTGGCGAGGGGGAAATCACCGAGGTGGCGCGTTACCCGTCTCCGGTCGGCGGGCTGGATGCCGTCATCGGCACCATGAAGGCGGGCGAGGCCGAACCGTTCCTGGTCGCCATGACCAAGCCGGGCGAGAATCCGGGCAAGGGCGTCCGCGTGCTGCTGGTGGACAAGGGCACCGCCCCGCGCGTGAGCTGGCAGGATGCCGACCATCTGACCATCGCCTGCGACGGCGATGCCCGCGTGTGGAGTTATCGCAACTTCTGGACCAACGGCACCGCCACCGTGGCGGTCGGACTGGAGTGCGGCACCCGGGGCTGGCGCTGATCCCATGCTGGAACTGGCCCAAGTCGCGGGCTTCCTGGCGGCGGCGGTGCTTGTCACCCTGGCGCCGGGACCGGACAACCTGATGGTCCTGAGCCTGGGCGCGGCGCGCGGCCGCCGCCACGGCGTCGCCTTCGGCCTGGGCTGCGCCGCCGGCTGTCTCAGCCATACCGTTCTTGCCGCCGCCGGCATCGGCGCGCTGGTGGCGGCGTCGCCGCTGGCGCTGCTGGCGCTGAAAGTGGCGGGGGGGCTGTACCTGGCCTGGCTGGGCCTCCAGATCCTGCGCCACAGCGCCGTGGGCGCCGTGCCCCAGGCAACAGCGCGCCAAAGCACGCGCGCGCTGTTCGTGCGCGGTCTCGTGGCCAGCGCGGTCAACCCCAAGGTGATCCTGTTCTTCCTGGCCTTTCTGCCGCAATTCGTGGTGGCGGGCGAAACGCCGGCCGCCGTGCAGATCCTGGCGCTCGGCGCCTTGTTCGCGGCCCAGGCCGCCCTGCTGTTCGGCGCCATCGGATTGTTCGCCGGCACCTTGGGCGGCTGGCTGGCGCGCAGCCCCAAGGCCGGAACCTGGCTCAACCGCGCGGCCGGCGTCACCTTCATCGGCCTGGGCGCCCGGCTGGCGCTGGGCCGCTAGGGCATTGTGCACCTTGACGCGGTCGGGGGGCAAAAGGCAGAGCCTAAAGATGGCGCCGCCTGAGCGGACACACGATTGCCCGGCGGCAACCGGCGCGGGCGTGTGGCAGGCTCCGCGATGACAGCGTCAGCGGGCGTCCCGGAAACGGAAATCCAGCCGCACGGCGAAGGGCGCCTTGGCCTGCAGCGCGGGCGGCAGGCGGACCGGCTGGGCCTGGCGGATGGCGCGCAGGAAGGCATCGATGGTGCGGCGCTGGACGTCCTGTGGCGACAGCGAGGCATAGCCGTCGAACACCGAAGCCGGGTTCCACGGCCGCCGCGCATCGTACAGATCGAGGAAATAGCCGTCCGCCCCCACCTTGACGGTGACGCGCACGTCCGCCTTCTCATAGGCCGACAATTCGCTTGGCGGCTTCCAGTGGCGCAGCACCTGCGACAACACGAAGTCACGCTCGTTCTGGGTGACCGGCTCGGGCTTCCGTGGCTTGGGCTTGGGTTCGGCGCGCGGATCGGGCGGGGCAACGGCGCCATCCTGGGATTTCACCTTGGGCGTGCTGGACCGCGCGGCCAGAATGCCCTCCTCGAGCTGCGGAATGGGGGCGCCCGGGTCGGCCGCCACCTGCTGCCGGGCCGGCGCGGCCGGTACTGGTGCCGGCGGCGCCGGCGGGGCCGGCGGCGGGGCCAGTTCCACCTGGATCACGTTCTCGGCCGGCGCGTGGTGTTCGGCGCCGGGAAAGCCCATCCACACCAGCGCCAACAGCCCGTGCAGCAGCGCCGACAGGGCCAGCGGCACCCAATGCCGGTGACTGTCGGGAATGCTTTGCCCCGGGGTGGAAACGGCCAACATGGCGCGCACCATAGCGCTGGAAGGCGCCAAAGAGAAAGGGGGCTTGCGCCCCCTTTCCCCATCTCAGGACATGGCCCTTAGTGCATGCCGCTGCCGCTGGCGTCGCCCAGCGCCGCCTGGGCGGCGGCAAGGCGGGCGATCGGCACGCGGTAGGGCGAACACGAGACATAGTCCAGACCGACCCGCTGGCAGAACGCGATCGAGCTGGGGTCGCCGCCATGTTCGCCGCAGATACCCAGCTTGATGTCCGCGCGGGTGGCGCGGCCGCGCTCGCTGGCGATCTTGACCAATTCGCCGACGCCATGCTGGTCGAGCTGGGCGAAGGGGTCGTGCTCGTAGATGCCCTTGGCGCGGTACACCTCGATGAACGGCCCCGAATCGTCGCGGCTCATGCCGAACGTGGTCTGGGTCAGGTCGTTGGTGCCGAACGAGAAGAACTCGGCCGTCTCCGCGATCTCGCCGGCCAGCAGGGCGGCGCGCGGCAGCTCGATCATGGTGCCCACGTGGTACTTGACCGCATAACCCTGGGCGCCGAACACCTCGGCGGCCACCTTGTCGATGCTGGCCTTGAGCAGGTCCAGCTCCTTCTTGGCGCCCACCAGCGGGATCATGATCTCGGGCGTCACCGTGCGGCCGGTCTCACGCGAGACATGCACGGCGGCCTCGAAAATGGCCTGGGCCTGCATCTCGTAGATTTCCGGATAGGTGATGCCCAGACGGCAGCCGCGGTGGCCCAGCATGGGGTTGGATTCGTGCATCGCCGCGTTGCGCGCCTTGACGGTGGCCACGTCCACCCCGGCTTCCTGCGCCACTTCCGCGATCTCGGCGTCGGTGTGGGGCAGGAACTCGTGCAGCGGCGGGTCCAGCAGGCGGATGGTCACCGGCAGGCCCTGCATGATGTTGAACAGGTCGATGAAATCCTGGCGCTGGTAGGGCAGCAGCTTGGCCAGCGCCGCGCGGCGGCCCTTCTCATCGGCGGCCAGGATCATCTCGCGCACCGCCAGGATGCGCTTGGGATCGAAGAACATGTGCTCGGTCCGGCACAGGCCGATGCCCTCGGCGCCGAATTTGCGCGCGGTGGCGGCGTCGTTCGGGGTCTCGGCATTGGCGCGGACCTTGAGGGTGCGGATGGTGTCCACCCATTCCATCAGGGTGGCGAAATCGCCGGTCAGTTCCGGCTGGACCGTCGGCACCGCCCCCAGGAACACCTCGCCGGTGCCGCCGTCGATGGTGATGACCTCGCCTTCCTTCACTTCCTTGCCGGCCACCTTGAGCAGGCGGTTGGCATAATCCACGCGGATCTCGCCGGCGCCGGCGACGCAGGGCGTGCCCATGCCGCGCGCCACCACGGCGGCGTGGCTGGTCATGCCGCCGCGCGTGGTCAGGATGCCCTGGGAGACGTGCATGCCGCCGATGTCCTCGGGGCTGGTCTCGACGCGGACCAGGATGACCTTTTCCTTCTTGTCCTTGACCCAATGCTCGGCATCCTCGGCCGAGAACACGATCTTGCCCGAGGCCGCGCCGGGCGAGGCCGGCAGGCCGCGCGCCAGCAGGTTGCGCGGCGCCTTGGGGTCAAGGGTGGGGTGCAGCAATTGGTCCAGCGCCGCCGGATCGATGCGGCCGATGGCTTCCTTGCGGGTGATCAGGCCCTCGCGCGCCATGTCCACGGCGATCTTCAGCGCGGCCTTGGTGGTGCGCTTGCCGGTGCGGGTCTGGAGCATCCACAGGCGCTTTTGCTGCACCGTGAACTCCATGTCCTGCATGTCCTTGTAATGCGCCTCGAGCTTGTGGCGGATGGCGTTCAGCTCCTTGAACACCTCCGGCATCACCTCCTCCATTGAGGGCAGGTCGGATTTCTGCGCCTCGCGCCCCTGGATGGTCAATTGCTGCGGGGTGCGGATGCCGGCCACCACGTCCTCGCCCTGGGCGTTGACCAGGAATTCGCCATAGAAGACGTTTTCGCCGGTGCTGGGATCGCGGGTGAAGCAGACGCCGGTGCAGCAATCATCGCCCATGTTGCCGAACACCATGGCCTGGACGTTGACGGCGGTGCCCCAGCTTTCGGGAATGTCGTGCAGGCGGCGGTAGATGATGGCGCGGTTGTTCATCCAACTGCCGAACACGGCGCCGACGGCGCCCCACAACTGCTCTTTCACGTCCTGCGGGAACGGCTTGCCCAACTGGCGCTCGACCATGTCCTTGTACTTGCCGACCACCACCTTCCAATCGTCGGCGGTCAGGTCGGTGTCCAGGCGCAGGTCGCGGTCATCCTTGTGCGCGTCCAGGATTTCCTCGAAATGGTGATGGTCGATCTCCAGCACCACGTTGGAATACATCTGGATGAAGCGGCGGTAGGAATCGTAGGCGAAACGCGAATCGCCCACCCGCTTCGCCAGGCCTTCCACCGACACGTCGTTCAGGCCCAGGTTCAGGATGGTGTCCATCATGCCCGGCATGGAGGCCCGGGCGCCCGAGCGCACCGAGACCAGCAGCGGGTTGGAATCGTCGCCGAAGCGGGCGCCCATGGTCTCCTCGACCTTGGCCAGCGCCTCCATCACGGCGTCGGTCAGATCGGCCGGATAGACGTGACCGTTGGCGTAGTAATAGGTGCAGACCTCAGTGCTGATGGTGAATCCGGGCGGCACGGGAATGCCCAGATTGCTCATCTCGGCCAGGTTGGCACCCTTGCCACCCAGCAAATTCTTCATGTCGGCACGGCCTTCCGCGCGGCCCGCCCCGAAGCTGTACACCCACTTGCTCATGGCACAATCCTCGTCCGATGGACAAAGCACGGACGGCCCCGGCCGGAGCCCCCGCACCGTTGAGAAATCGTGACCCTTTTCGCCGTCAAAAAACAGACTGATTTTCGACGGTCAGGGTCACGTTGGCGAAGGTTGCCCTTCGCCCTTCCCCCCTTGTAAACCTAGCCTTCGATTTTGGCGAAATCGGCGACCTCGCCCATGGCCGCACCGATTTCCGCCAGCAATTTCAGGCGGTTGGCCCGGATGGCGGGCTGGTCGGTGTTGACGGTCACCTTGTCGAAGAAGGCATCGACCGGCCGGCGCAGGCGCGCCAGCGCCCCCATGGCGTCGGCGAAGTTCTCGGCCTTGAGCGCGCTTCCGGCGGCGGCGCGCACCTCGGCCAGGGCGCCGTGCAGCGCCTTTTCCTCGTCCTGGTCGAGCAGGCCGGCATCGGCCGGCCCGGCATACGAGGTGGCGTCCTTCTTTTCCTCGATGCGCACGATGTTGGCGGCACGGCGATAGGCGACCAGCAGGTTGGCGCCGTCATCCGACCCCAGGAAATCACCCAGGGCATCGACGCGCGCCAGCAGGCGCACCAGATCGTCCTCGTCGCCCAGCGCGAACACCGCGTTGACCAGGTCGTGGCGCACGCCCTTTTCGCGCAGATGCACCTTGAGGCGGTCGGCGAAGAACTCCAGCAGGTCGTTGGCGACGTGCTTGGGATCGCCCGACAGCGTGCCCGGCTTGTACTGGGCGTGGGCGAACTGGAACAGGGTGAACAGCGGCAGGCGCAGGCCGTTTTCCACCACCAGACGGATGACGCCCAGCGCGGCGCGGCGCAGCGCGAACGGGTCCTTCGAGCCGGTCGGCTTCTCGTCGATGCCGAAGAAGCCCACCAGGCTGTCGATCTTGTCGGCCAGCGAGGCGCACACGCTGAGCGGCGCGGTCGGCACCCGGTCCGACGGCCCCAGCGGCGAGTAATGCTCGGCGACGGCATCGGCCACCGCTGCCTTTTCGCCGTCGTTGAGCGCGTAGTAGCGGCCCATGACGCCCTGCAGCTCGGGGAACTCGCCCACCATCTCGGTGGACAGGTCCGCCTTGGCCAGTTCGGCGGCGCGCTCGGCGTCCTGGGCGTTGGCGCCCTCGACGAAGGCGGTCAGATGGCGGGCCAGCACCTTCATGCGCTCGACCTTGTCGGCCATGGTGCCGAGACGGGCATAGAACAGGCGCTCGGCCAGCTTGGGCAGGCGGGAATCCAGCCGGGCCTTGCGGTCGGTGTCCCAGAAGAAGGCGGCGTCCGACAGGCGGGCGCGCAGCACGCGCTCGTTGCCGGCAACGATGGCGCGGCCCTCGTCGGCCGCCTCCATGTTGGAGGTGACGAGGAAGCGCGGCGCCAGCTTCTCGCCGTTCATCAGCGAAAAATACTTCTGGTGCGCGCGCATGGAGGTGATCAGCACCTCCTGCGGCACCGCCATGAACTTGTCGTCGATGGTGCCGACCAGCACGTTGGGGAACTCCACCAGACCGGTGACCTCGGCCAGCAGGCCGTCATCGGCGCGCAAGCTGAGGCCCTCGCGGGCGGCGGCGTCCTCGGCCTGGCGCAGGATGGCGTGGCGGCGTTCCACCGGGTCCAGCACCACCTTGGCGGCGGCCAGCTTGGCGGCATAATCGGCGAAATCGCGCACGGTGAACTCGGCCGGGGCCAGGAAGCGGTGGCCGCGGCTGACGTTGCCGGCGCTGATCGGGCCAAAGGCCACCGGCACCACGGCGCCGTCGAACAGGCACAGGATGGATTGCAGCGGGCGCACCCAGCGCACCGCGTTGGCGCCCCAACGCTGCGACTTGGGCCACGGGAAGTCGGCCATGGCGGCCTCGATCACTTCCTTGGCCACCTCGACGGTGGCGCGGCCCTTCTTGTTGATCACGGCGAAATAGAACACGCCCTTGCCGGTGTCGCGGCTCTCCAGCTCGTCCAGCTTGAGGCCGGTGGAGGCGAGGAAGCCGCTCACCGCCTGTTCGGGGGCGCCGACGCGGGGACCGCGCTTTTCCTCGGACACGTCGGGGCCGGCCACCGGCAGGCCCTCGACCACCAGCACCAGGCGGCGCGGCGTGACGTAAGAGCGCACGCCCTCGAAGGTCAGGCCGTTCTTGCCCAGGCCCTCGGTGACCAGGCGCTCCAGGTCCTCGGCGGCGCGGGCCTGCATGCGGGCGGGGATCTCTTCCGAGAAGATTTCAAGCAGAAGCTCGGCCATCTCTTAGGCTTCCTTGGTTTCGCCGGAGGCGGGCTTGTTCTGATTTTCGCGGGAGGCCAGCCAGCCCTCGCAGCACGCCTTGGCGAGCGCGCGGACCCGGCCGATATAGGACTGCCGCTCGGTCACCGAGATCACGCCGCGCGCATCGAGCAGGTTGAAGCGATGCGACGCCTTGATGCACTGGTCATAGGCCGGCAGGGCAAGGCCGGCGGCCAGCAGCGCCTCGCATTCCTTCTCCGCGTCCAGGAAGTGGCGATAGAGCATCTCGGTGTCGGCATGCTCGAAATTATGGGCGGAATATTCCTTTTCCGCCTGCAGGAAGACGTCGCCATAGGTGACGCCATCGCCGTTGAAATCCAGGTCGTAGACGTTTTCCACGCCCTGGATGTACATGGCCAGGCGCTCCAGGCCGTAAGTCAGCTCGACCGCGACCGGGTCGCATTCGATGCCGCCGACCTGCTGGAAATAGGTGAACTGGGTCACCTCCATGCCGTCACACCACACTTCCCAGCCCAGGCCCCAGGCGCCCAGCGTCGGGCTTTCCCAGTCGTCCTCGACGAAGCGGATGTCGTGGGCCAGGGGATCGACGCCCAGACGGCGCAGGCTTTCCAGATACAGTTCCTGGGCGTTGGGCGGCGACGGCTTCAGCAGCACCTGGTACTGGTAATAATGCTGAAGGCGGTTGGGGTTCTCGCCATAGCGGCCGTCCTTGGGGCGGCGCGACGGCTGCACATAGGCGCACTTCCACGGGTCGGGACCCAGCGCGCGCAGCGTGGTGGCCGGGTGGAAGGTGCCGGCGCCGACCTCCATGTCGTAAGGCTGGAGGATGACGCAGCCCTGCTCGGCCCAGAAGTTTTGCAGGGTCAGGATCAGTTGCTGGAAGCTGGGCTTCTTGGCGCCGCTGTGGCCCATGGAATTCCGCCATTCAAGAGGTGGAAGCAAATTCGGTCGGCAAACCTAACCAGCGCACCGGGTGCGGTCAAGTCGGCCTTGACCACACTCAATGCCCGGTTTGGCCGTCCGTCATAGGGTGGCACCATTCCCTGGAACGATTTCGGTTCGCGCTCCATGATCACCGAAAGCCAAGCCATCGACGCCCTCAAGGGCGTCATCGACCCCGACGTCGGCATCAACATCGTCGATCTGGGCATGGTGGAACGCGTCGCCGCCGGTCCCGACGGCGTGCATGTGGCGTTGATCATGACCACCCCGGCCTGTCCGCAAAGCGGCTATCTGCGCGACGAGAGCGCGCGGCTGCTGGAACAGGCCGGCGCGGCCCCGGTGACGGTGACGGTGCTGGAACTGCCGCTGTGGGACCCCAGCCGCCTGAGCCCGGCGGCCAAGGACGCGCTGGGATGGTAGCCCCCCTGCCCCTGCTGCTGGGCGGGGCGGTCAGCCTGATCGCCGGGCTGGTGGCGGGGGAGGCGCGGCTGGGCGTGCTGCCGGCGCCTGATTTCGTTCATCTGCATGGCCCGCTGATGGTGTGCGGCTTCTTCGGCACGGTGATCGGGCTGGAGCGCGCGGTGGCGCTGGGGCGGCCGTGGGCGTTTGCCGCCCCCCTCGCCTCGGGCGCCGGCGGCCTGCTGCTGCTGGCTGGGGTGGAGCGCGCAGGCGCCATCCTGCTGGCGCTGGGGGCGTTCGTGTTCCTGGCGGTGGCGGCGGTGGTGGCGCGGCGCCAGCCCGAACCGTTCACCCGCCTGCTCGCCCTGGGCGCGCTGGCCTGGGCGGTGGGCAGCGCATTGTGGGCCGCCGGCAACAGCGTGGCCCAGGTGGTGCCCTTATGGGCCGCCTTTCTGGTGCTGACCATCGCCGGCGAGCGGCTGGAACTGTCGCGTTTCCTCAAGCCGTGGCGCTGGCGCAACCCGTCGCTGGCGGCGCCGGTCGTGCTGATCGGCGGCGGCGCCGTGCTGGCGGCCGCCGGGCTGGACTTCGCCTGGACCGCCTTCGGCCTGGGCTGCCTGGCGCTGGTGGCGTGGGCGCTGGTCAACGACGTCGCCCGGCGCACCATCCGCCAGCCGGGGCTGACCCGCTATGTGGCGCTGTGCCTGCTGTCGGGCTATGGCTGGCTGGCGGTGGCCGGGCTGCTGATGCCCGCCCTGGATGGCGGCATCGACCCGGTCGTATATGACGCCGCCCTGCACGCGCTGTTCGTCGGCTTCGTCTTCGCCATGGTGTTCGGCCATGCGCCGGTCATCCTGCCGGCGGTGCTGAAGGTGCGCCTGCCCTTCCATATGTACTTCTATGTGCCGCTGGCCCTCCTGCACGGCTCGCTGATCCTGCGGGTGGCGGGCGATTTGGGCGGCGTGGACGCCCTGCGCCAGACCGGCGGCGCGCTGAACGGCCTGACCATCATCGGCTTCGCGGCCATGGTGGTGGCGACCATCCTGCGGGCGCGCCGCGCCTGAGGGCTATTTCCTCGGCTTCGCCCGCGCGGTCGGTTCCGCCTGCATGGGATCGTCGGGCCACCAATGCTTGGGATACTGGCCTTTCAGGTCGGCCTTCACCGCGTGATAGGCGTTGGCCCAGAAGCTGGCCAGATCCCGCGTCACCTGGACCGGACGGCGGGCCGGCGACAGCAGGTGCAGCAGCAACGCCACCTTGCCGCCCAGGATGCGGGGGGTATCGGCACAGCCGAACATTTCCTGCAACCGCACCGCCAGCACCGGGGTTTCGCCGGAATAATCGATGGGAACGCGGCTGCCCGACGGCACGGTGACGTGGGTGGGCACCAGTTCGTCCAGCCGGCGCGACAATTCCCACGGCACCAGGGCGCGCAAGGCCTGCGGCAAGTCCAGGCGGGCCAAGTGGGCACGCCGGGTGATGCCGGTCAGATAGGGCGCCAGCCAGTCCTCCAGCCCGTCCAGCAACGCCTGATCGGACAGGTCGGGCCAGCCGCCTTCGGGGTCCAGGCGGCGCAGCAGGGCGACGCGCTCGCGCCATTTCAGCAACTCGTCCGTCCACGGCAGGCAGGCCAGCCCCATGGCGCGCACGCCTTCGGCCATGGCGGCGGCCAGGGCGTCGGGGGCGGCGCCGTCCAGCTTCTGCTCGTCCAGCACCAGCCGGAACAGGCGGCGCTGGCGGCGGGCCTGCACCACCTCGTCGCGGCGGTCCCACGCCACCGCCTCTTCGGTGCGGATGGAATCGGCGAAATGCTCCTCGATCTCGGCCTTGGTCAGCGGCGCCGCCAGGAAGATGCGCGCCTCGCGGCGGTCGCCGTCCAGTTCGGCCGCCACCAGCCATTCCTCGGCCGCCAGCGGCTCGGGGTCGGAAAACAGGGCGCCACGCCCGCCCGACAGGGCGTAACGCGGCTCGCCGCCCGGCCGGCGCCGGGCGATGCGGTCGGGATAGGCAAAGGCCAGCACGATGCCGGCATCACGGCTTTCGCCGTCCTCCGCGCCGGCCTTCAGGCCGATGCGACGGCGCCATTCCCGGGCCGCCTGACGCACGCGCGACAGCGCGCCTCGGTCGATGGACAGGCCGTGGCGGCGGTCGAACCCCTCGCCGGTGCGCAGGGCATCCAGGCGCAGCCGCGCGTCACTGTCGCGAAATCCCCGCTCGGCCTTGAGGATGTCGCGCTCGCCCAACAGGGCGGCAAGGTCGCAGGCCAGACCGCCCAAGCCCAGATCGCGCGCCCGCAGCACCATGTGCGCCAAGCGCGGATGCATGGCCAGGCGGTTCATGGCGCGGCCATGCGGCGTCATGCGGCGGGCGGCGTCGATGGCCCCCAATTCGGCCAGCAATTCGCGCGCCTGGGCCAGGGCGGCGGCGGGCGGCGGCTCCAGCCAGGCCAGGGCATTGGCGTCCTGAATGCCCCATTGCGCAAGGTCGAGCGCCAGGGGCGCCAGATCGGCCTCGGCGATCTCGGGCGCGGTGAAGGGCTGGAGCGCGCGGTCCTCGGCCTCGGACCACAGGCGATAGCACACGCCGGGCGCGGTGCGGCCGGCGCGGCCGCGCCGCTGGTCGGCCGAGGCGCGGCTGACCGCCAGCGTGACCAGCCGGGTCATGCCCGACGTGGGATCGAAGCGCGGCACCCGCATCTGGCCGCCATCGACCACCACCCGCACGCCGTCGATGGTCAGCGAGGTTTCGGCGATGGCGGTGGACAGCACCACCTTGCGCCCTGCCCCCTCGCTGGCACCCCCGCCCCGCCGGATGGCGCGGTCCTGGGCCTCGGCCGGCAGATCGCCGTAGAGCGGCGCGACGGTGACGCCGCGCAACGCCGGATGCTCGGCCAGCAGCGCCTCGACCCGCCGGATCTCGCCGGCGCCGGGCAGGAACACCAGCACGTCGCCATCCGCCTCGTCGCGCAGGGCCTGCACCACCGCGCCGGCCACCCCATCGACAAAGCGGCGCGGCTCCGGCCGGGCCAGGAAGCGGGTTTCCACCGGAAAGGCGCGGCCCTCGCTGGTGACCACCGGCACGTCGCCCATCAGGCGCGCCACCGGCCCGCCATCCAGCGTGGCCGACATCACCACGATCTTGAGGTCGTCGCGCAAGGCGCCCTGGCTTTCCAGGCACAGGGCCAGGCCCAGATCGGCGTTCAGCGAACGCTCGTGGAATTCGTCGAAGATCACCAGGCCGACGCCGCCCAATTCGGGATCGTCCTGGAGCATGCGGGTCAGGATGCCCTCGGTCACCACCTCGATGCGGGTGGCCTCCGACACCTTGGACTCGAAGCGGATGCGATAGCCCACGGTGCGCCCCACCGGCTCGCCCAGGGTTTCGGCCATGCGCGCCGCCGCCGCCCGCGCCGCCAGCCGGCGCGGCTCCAGCATGACGATGCGCCGCCCGGCCAGCCACGGCTCGTCCACCAGCGCCAGCGGCACGCCGGTGGTCTTGCCCGCCCCCGGCGGGGCCTGCAACACCAGCCCGGGGGCGGCGGCCAGGGCGGCACGGATTTCAGGAAGAACGGAAGCGATGGGCAAGGCGGTCATGCCCAGCGTTTTAGCGCAAACGCCGCCCCACCCCAAATGGCTTTCCCACCCGGAACGACGGCCTATGCAGTTGAGTTTCACGCGAATGTGAATGATAATGCCGCCCGAACGCGCTAAGCCGAAATATCAGGGAGACGAATTCGCCGGCGCCACCTGTCGCCTTTCGTCGCTGCCAATGACCGCCCGCTGTCGTCGGGGGGCGGGCGCCATCCGGCAGATGGACGCAAGGCCGCGCCCCGCAAAAAGGGGGTATCCGGCCTCAATTTCGCCACGGAGTTCGTCTACCCTGCCGATACTGGACGGCGATCCGTTCCAGACCGGCGCCGAGGATATCGCGTTCGGTTGTCAACATAGTCATATAAGACTTCGGGAGATCATGATGCTCAACAAGAAGGTCGGTCTGGCTCTCGCCGCCATGCTGCTCGCCCCCGTCGCCGTGAACGCCCAGGAAGTGCCGACCGCGTTCAACCAGTGCAAGGCCTGCCACAAGGTGGAAGCCGGCAAGCACGGCGTCGGCCCGTCCCTGGCCGGCGTGTATGGCGCCAAGGCCGGTCACGCCGCTGGTTACAAGTATTCCGAGGCTCACCTGAAGTCGGGCCTGACCTGGGACGACGCCAACCTGGGCAAGTACCTGGCCGACCCCAAGGGCACCATCCCCGGCAACAAGATGGCCTATGCCGGCCTGAAGAAGCCCGAGGACGTGCAGGCCGTCATCAATTACCTGAAGACGCTGAAGTAGTCCTTCGCGCCCTCCAGGCACAGGAAACGCCGTCGCCCGCCCGGGCGGCGGCGTTTTTCTTTGCTTCCGCCAACCCTGGCTGGCCAGTGCCCGCGAGCGGCTCGGCCCCGGTCCGGCCCCCGGCCGGCACCGCTCAGGCCGCGCCCCGCCCGGCCCGCGGCGCCGCCAACGCCTGGCGCCACAGGGCCACGTCGATGGCGGCATGGGAGGTGATTTCCAGGTTTTCGTCGTTGAGCGCATCGCCGTCATGGGCCGCGCGCCAGTCCTCGACCGCGCGGTCGCGGCGACGCACCAGTTCCACCACCAGCGGCCGGTAGAGCTTGAGCAGCGCCGTCAGCCAGCGCCCCACCCGGCCGCCGCCGCCGGGGGCGTCCACGTGGAAGCAGGGCAGCATGCGGGCCACCGTGTCGGCGTCGTACCACGATTCACCGGTCACCCAGCGGTTGGTGGTGAACAGCTCGGCGGCGAAGCCGTCATGGCCGAAACCCACGGCGATCAGGTGGCAGGGCGAATCGGCGCCGCCGACGGACACGCGCGGCTCGCACCCCGCCGGCATGCCCAAGGGGCGCAGGAACAGATGCGCGTGGCCGTGCTCGCCATCGCGGTGGCAGTGGAAATAGAATTGCGAATGGCTGGCGAAGTCATAGACGTCGCCGGAGGGATAATGGCGATAGGCTTCGGGGACGGTGCCCCCGACCAGCAGGGCGCGCGGGCTGGCGCCCACGGCGCGCATGCCGGTCTCGATGGCGGACAATTCCTCTCCCGCCTCCGCCATGGCGGCCAGATCGCCGGGCGAAAGCCGAGAGGGATCGTCGATCATTTGTGCAGGCCCGTCTCGCCGTAGAACTTCTCGGCGCCGTCATGCAGCTTGATGCCGATGCCGTCATGGGTGCTTTCGCCCTTGCCCAGCCCCTTGAGCACCGGGTGCAGGCGGGTGAAAGCGGAGAAATTGCCATGGACGGATTTCAACACCTCGTACACCTCCTCGGCCGGGACCCGGGTGGTGGTGGCCAGCACCGCCTTGAGCTGGAGCGACGGCACGTCCTCCTTCACGCCATCATAGGTGCCGCGCTTCAGCGTCGCCTTGCTCATCCAGGGATTACGCTTGAGATAGGGGTCCAGCGGCTTGCCCTTGATGGGCACCAGGGTGGCGTTGCAATCGTTCACCGCCCCCGCCGCCTCGGCCATGGGGTGGATGCCGGTGAAGAAGGCGGCGTCGATGTTGCCCTCGCACAGGGCGGCCGCCTGCTCGGACAGGTCCAGCTCCACCGCCGGGGCCAGATCGCCCTCGGACAGGCCGGTCGCCTCGAGCACCATTTCCGCCATGGCGCGCTGGAACGAGCCGGGGCGGCCCAGATTGACGCGCTTGCCCTTGAGGTCGGCCGGCGACGCGATCCCCGACCCCTGGCGCGCCAGCACCGCCACCGCCTCGCCATGCAGGCTCATCACCGCGCGCAGTTCGGGCAGCGCGCCGGCGTCCTTGAAGGCGTCGATGCCGCTGGCGGCCTGGACGGCGGCGCGCGATTGCAAGATGGCGTAATCGGTCTCGCCCGCCCGCAGCGCCGCCACGTTGGCGGCCGAACCCGAGGACGGCGACACCGCGCACGACGCCCCGCGCGGATGTTCCTTGTTGATGACGCGGCACAGCGCGCCGGCGGTCGGGAAATAATATCCGGTCACCTCGCCCGAGCCGATCACCAGCGTATGGCGCTCGGCCGCCGCCGGCCGGGCCGCCACGGCGGACAAGGCGCAGCACAATGCCGTCGCCGCAACGAACTTCACCCTCACCATCCCTCCTTGGACGCAACGGACGCCCGTTTTTCCGTATGGCGGCGATCATAGCCGCTGCCTTTGCCGACCGGAAGAGGTGCCGCCGCCCCGCTTGCGGTAACACCAAAGATCACAAAAAATTACATCTGATTTTACGAATTCCGGTTGCCATCGGCTTAACACATGGTAACAATCGCTTCGCTTGATGAATGACGGGAGGGGGATAAAAAACGTGAGGAAGTTGCTGCTTCTGATCGCTTCGGCCGTGGCGTTGACCGCCGCGACTGTGACTCCCGCCTCCGCATTGCAATGCGTCCAGTACGCCCGCCAGGCGTCCGGCATCAACCTGAAGGGCGATGCCTGGAAATGGTGGAACGCCGCCAGCGGCATCTATGACCGCGGCCGCACCCCCAAGGACGGCGCCGTGCTGGTCTTCACCCGCCAGGGTTCCATGCGCTACGGCCACGTCTCGGTGGTGACCCGCATTCTCAGCAACCGTCTGGTTCTGGTCGATCACGCCAACTGGGCGCCCGCCCGCACCGCCGGCCGCGGCGCCATCACCACCGCCGTGCCGGTGCTGGACGTCTCGCCCAAGAACGACTGGACCCAGGTCCGCGTCTGGTACCCCCCGAGCAACGATTTCGGCGCCCGCGTCTATCGCACCGACGGCTACGTCTACCAGCCGCGCGACCCGAACGCCAACCGCCCCGCCATCCACAAGGTGGCGCTGAACAAGGCGGCCGAGATGTTCCCCGCCCGCCGCGCCGCCAAGCCGCTGGAAAGCTCCAAGAGCGAGGCCGCCGCCCCGATGGTCGCCGCCATCTCCGCCGAAGCGGTGGCCAAGGCCGCCGTCGCCACCGGCGAAACCCCGGCCACCACCGCCGCGGCCGATCCGGCCCCCTCGGCCGAGGGTCTGGTCAGGACCGCCAAGCACGTCTTCCGCCCCAACCGCGCCGCCGCGTCGGGCAGCCTGGACAACCTGCTGTTCAACTGATCCCAGGACAGTGGTCCTAGACAGCCGGCCGCCGCTTTGCGACGGCCGGTTTTTTCATTGTGAACGGCGGCGCCGGCCGCTCCCATCCTTTCGGGCGGTTCTAAACTGCGACCGTCCTGCCCGTGGGTAGGTCAAAACCCACACTTTGCATTTGCGCTTGCGCCCAGGGCGCGTATGATGGCGCTACTCTCGGGTAGGGGTCGTTGGGGGCCCCGGGGAGTTTGGAAGGAAGCCATGGGCGTCCAGCAGAACAAGCCGATCGACATCGTCATCGCCGAAAAGAATCCGCTGCTGCAAAGCAGCCTGGTCAAGTTGTTCGCCGGGGACGAACGCTTTTGCCTGGCGGCCGTCACCGCCGACGGCGAAAAATTCCTGGAAGCCTGCGACCGCATGCGCTTCGACGTGGGCATCATCGGCTGGGAAATGCCCGGCCTGGACGGTCGCGCCGTGTTGCAGGCCCTGCGCAACCGCACCGACGGCCCGCGCATCATCGTCTATACCGGCAGTCCCAACCCGGACGTGCCGCGCCAGGCGATGACGCTGGGCGCCGCCGGCTTCTGCTCGAAGCGCGAGACGCCGGAACAATTGCTCGACACCATCCAGGCGGTGGCCGCCGGCCGCATGGTGTTCCCGTTCATCGACGTGTCCAGCCTGGCCTCGGACCCGCTGGCCGGCCTGACCCCGCGCGAGCGCGAGCTGCTGGCTGCCCTGGCCGGCGGCCTGACCAACCAGCAGATGGCCAGCCAGCTCGACATCTCGCTGAACACCGTGAAGTTCCACCTCAAGAACCTGTACGACAAGCTGGGCGTCGGCAACCGCGCCCAGGCGGTCGCCTTCTACCTGAAGGGGCGCGAGGGACGTTGATGTTTGGCCCTCGCCAGGCACGCGCCTTGCGCCGAAGGCGCCGCTCTCCAAGGGTTCCCCGGCCGATAAAGCAAAGAGACGGGCGGCATAGGGCCATCGGCCATCTGCCGCCCCCCAGCCGCCCGCCCCATCTGTGTTTCCTGGCTTGGACGGCAAGGGAACGGGGCATGGAGCATGACATCCTCAGCCTGGACTGGAACGCCCATACGCTGCTGGTGCTGGCGCGCCAGCAGGTGCGCGAGGCGCTGGACTGGCTGCGGCCCGACACCCCCTTTGCCGCCCATGGCCATCTGCGCCGCGACTACCGCTGCGGCGAGGCCGATCTGGGCTATGTGATCGGCATCATCGAAACCCGGCTGGACCGCGAACTGGGCATTTGGATCAACCTGCGCCGGGCGCTGGATGTGGCCGACTGCCTGGACGGCGATGCCGGCCAACTGGCGGCGCGGCTGCACCGGGTTCTGGTCCGCCATTTCCAGCTGGCGGAGTGAACGCCGTTCAGGCTGGGTTCATGGACCAACGCCCATGCTGGCGCATCGCTTTCGAAACCCGGAGCCTGCCGCCATGCCCCATCCCACCCAATACGATTCGGTCACCAAGGGCCTGCACTGGCTGATGGCCTTCCTGATCATCGGCCTGTGGGGCATCGGCCTGGCCATGGAGGAAATGCCCAAGGGCGACCTGCGCAGCCAGGTCATCGGCCTGCACAAGGCGCTGGGCGTGGTGGTGCTGGCGCTGGTGGCCCTCCGCCTGGCGTGGCGGGCCACCCATGCCGCCCCTCCCCTGCCCGACACCATGCCCGCCATCGAGAAGCTGGGCGCCAAACTGGGCCATTGGGCGCTGTACGCCCTGATGATCGCCATTCCCATCGACGGCATCCTGATGAGTCAGGCCGGCGGCCGCGCCGTCAACGTGTTCGGCCTGACCCTGCCCACCTTCATCGAAAAGAACGACGCGCTGAAAAGCCTGTTCGGCGACGGCCACGAAGTGATGGCCTGGGTGCTGGCGGCGGTGCTGGCGGTCCATGTGGCGGCGACGTTGCGCCATCACGTGGTGTTCAAGGACGACGTGCTGCGACGCATGCTGCCGAATCGGGGCTGACCCGAGCAGCCAATCATTGACTCCCGAGGCCCTGTCGGGCAGTTTTCCGCCGCCCGCCTCGTGGTGCTGAGCGCGGGCCTCGACAGGAGGATGCGCGCGCAATGGCCGAAGCCCGAGCGGCTTTCCAGGCAACTGCCCGCCATGGCGGGACACGCCCCGAATCCGCGCGCAGAATCCGTCCCCATTTGCAGATTTTCCGCAACCGGCCCGCCCCCTTCTCCACCCCGGAGGGGGCCGGGGCCGGCGCAGCCGTTTCCGCCCCTCACACCTGCCAACCCGCCATAAGGACCGTATGATGACCGCACCCGCCCCGGCGATCGCCACCCATGCCGAGATGGCCAACGCCATCCGCTTCCTGGCCGTGGACGCCATCGAGAAGGCCAAGTCCGGCCATCCCGGCATGCCCATGGGCATGGCCGACGTGGCGACGGTGTTGTTCACCCGCTTCCTGAAGTTCGACGCCAAGGCGCCGCGCTGGGTCGACCGCGATCGCTTCATCCTGTCGGCGGGCCACGGCTCCATGCTGCTTTACGCGCTGGGCTATCTGACCGGCTTTGAGGATCTGGACATCGAGCAGATCAAGAATTTCCGCCAGCTCGGCTATCGCACCGCCGGCCACCCGGAATTCGGCCACGTCGCCATCGCCGACACCACCACCGGCCCGCTGGGCCAGGGCATCGCCAACGCCACCGGCTTCGCACTGGCCGAGGCCATGCAGGCCGCCCGCTACGGCAAGGGCGTGGTTGACCACTACACCTATGTGGTGGCCGGCGACGGCTGCCTGATGGAGGGCATCAGCCAGGAGGCCATCACCCTGGCCGGCCACCTGAAGCTCGCCAAGCTGATCGTGCTGTGGGACGACAACCGCATCTGCATCGACGGCGACACCAACCTGGCCACCTCCGAGGACCAGCGCGCCCGCTTCGCCGCCGCCGGCTGGAACACCGACGCCTGCGACGGCCACAACCCCGACGACATCGCCCGCGCCATCGAGGCCGCCCGCAAGTCGGACAAGCCCACCCTGATCGCCTGCCGCACCACCATCGGCAAGGGCGCGCCCACCAAGGCCGGCAGCGAGAAGATTCACGGCGCCCCCCTGGGCGGCGACGAGATCAAAGCCGCCCGCGAGGCCGCCAACTGGCCCTATGAGCCGTTCGCCATCCCCGAGCATGTGCTGGCCGCGTGGCGCGCCGCCGGCAGCCGCGGCAGCGCCGAGCGCACCGCCTGGGAGGGCCGTTTCGGCGCCCTGGACCTGGCCCGGAAGGCCGAGTTCGAGCGCACCCAGGACGGCCGCCTGCCCACCGGCTGGCAGCAGACCATTTCCGCCTTCAAGCAGAAGGTGTCGGCCGAGCAGCCGAAGGTGGCCACCCGCAAGGCCAGCCAGGACGTGCTCGAGGTGGTCACCGCCGCCATCCCCGAGATGATCGGCGGGTCGGCCGACCTGACCCATTCCAACCTGACCAACACCAAGGCGTGCGCGCCCTCGGTCAAGCCGGGCGATTATTCGGGCCGTTACATCCATTACGGCATCCGCGAGCACGGCATGGCCGCAGCCATGAACGGCCTGGCGCTGCACGGCGGCTTCATCCCCTATGGCGGCACCTTCCTGATTTTCGCCAACTACCTGTGGCCGGCGCTGCGCATGAGCGCCATGATGGAGCAGCGCGTGCTCTACGTGCTGACCCACGATTCCATCGGCCTGGGCGAGGACGGCCCCACCCACCAGCCCATCGAGACCCTGGCCGCGCTGCGCGCCACCCCGAACGTGCTGGTGTTCCGCCCCGCCGACGCGGTCGAGACCGCCGAGGCCTACGAGGCCGCCCTGCTCAACACCAAGGGTCCGTCGGTGTTCGCGCTGTCGCGCCAGAACCTGCCGACGCTGCGCACCACCCACACCGAGGAAAACCTGACCGCCAAGGGCGGCTATGTCCTTGTGGAATCGCCCCTGGAATTGAATGGCGGCAAGCGCCAAGTCACCCTGATCGCCACGGGGTCCGAGGTTTCGCTGGCCGTGGAGGCGCGCAAGCTGCTGGCCGACAAGGGCGTGGCGGCGGCCGTGGTGTCGCTGCCGTGCTGGGAACTGTTCGACCGCCAGTCGAAGGAGTATCGTGATACCGTCCTGGGCGAAGGCTGCGTCCGTGTCGCCGTCGAGGCGCTGGGCACCTTCGGCTGGGAACGCTACGTCGGTCTGGATGGCGCGGTGGTCGGCATGACCGGCTTCGGCGCCTCGGCCCCGGCCGACAAGCTGTACCAGCATTTCGGCATCACCGCGGACGCGGTGGCCGACGCGGCCCTGGCGCGCCTCTGAACCGACGCGCCGGATAAAACAAGACCTTTAGGGAGAAAAGGTTATGCCTCTCGTTTCCATGCGGCAGCTTCTGGATCACGCGGCCGAGAATGGCTACGGCATCCCCGCCTTCAACGTGAACAACCTGGAGCAGGTCAAGGCGATCATGGAGGCCGCCGCGGCGACCGACAGCCCGGTGATCCTGCAGGCCTCGGCCGGTGCCCGCAAATACGCCGGCGAGCCCTTCCTGCGCCACCTGATCCTGGGCGCCATGGAGGCGTTCCCCAACGTGCCGCTGTGCATGCACCAGGACCACGGCACCAGCCCGGCGGTGTGCGCCCGCGCCATCCAGTCCGGCTTCTCGTCGGTCATGATGGACGGCTCGCTCAAGGAAGACGGCAAGACCCCGTCCGACTGGGATTACAACGTCAACGTCACCGCCCATGTGGTGAAGATGGCGCATTCCTGCGGCGTGTCGGTCGAGGGTGAGCTGGGCTGTCTCGGCTCGCTGGAAACCGGCATGGCCGGCGAGGAAGACGGCGTCGGCGCCGAGGGCGTGCTGGACCATTCCAAGCTGCTGACCGACCCCGACGAGGCCGCCGAGTTCGTCAAGCTGACCCAGGTGGACGCCCTGGCCATCGCCATCGGCACCAGCCACGGCGCCTACAAGTTCACCCGTCCGCCGACCGGCGACGTGCTGGCCATCTCGCGGGTCAAGGAGATCCATGCCCGCATCCCCAACACCCATCTGGTGATGCACGGCTCGTCCTCGGTGCCGCAGGACCTGCTGGCCATCGTCAACGAGTACGGCGGCGCCCTGGGCGAGACCTATGGCGTGCCGGTCGAGGAGATCGTCGAGGCCATCAAGCACGGCGTGCGCAAGATCAACATCGACACCGACCTGCGTCTGGCCGTCACCGGCGCCATCCGCAAGTTCTTCCACGACGAGCCGAAGAAGTTCGACCCGCGCGACTACAACAAGGTGGCCATGAAGGCCATGGTTGACGTCTGCAAGAAGCGCTACGAAGCCTTCGGCACCGCCGGCCAGGCCAGCAAGATCAAGGTCATCGGCCTGGAGGAGATGGGCAACCGCTACGCCAAGGGCGAGCTGGCCGCCAAGATCGTGTAGGACTGTCTTTTTACCGAACGGCCGGGGCATGCCCCGGCCGTTTCCTTATTGCACTCGGGAACCCGCCATGACCGTCAAGATCGCCCCTTCCATCCTGTCCGCCGACTTCGCCCGCCTGGGCGACGAGGTCAAGGCCATCGACCAGGCCGGTTGCGACTGGGTGCATATCGACGTCATGGACGGCCATTTCGTGCCCAACCTGACCTTCGGCCCGCCCATCATCAAGGCGATCCGGCCGTGGACTACCAAGACCTTCGACGTCCACCTGATGATCAATCCGGCCCAGCCCTATCTCGAGGATTACGCCAAGGCCGGCGCCGACATCATCACCGTGCATGCCGAGGCCGACGCGCATATCGACCGCTCGCTGCAATACATCCGTTCCTTGGGCAAGAAGGCCGGCATCAGCCTGAACCCGGCCACGCCCGAGAACGTGATCGAGTACGTGCTGGACAAGCTCGATCTGATCCTGGTGATGAGCGTGAACCCCGGTTTCGGCGGCCAGAGCTTCATCGACAGCCAGTTGGAGAAGATCGCGCGCATCCGCCGCATGATCGGCGACCGGCCCATCGAGCTGGAAGTGGATGGCGGCGTCACCGCCGACAACGCCCACAAGGTGATCGCGGCCGGCGCCACCGCGCTGGTGGCCGGCTCGGCGGTGTTCAAGACCAGCGACTATGCCGCCAACATTCGCGCGATCCGCGAATCGCGCCCCCGGGGCTGACACCGGCGCGCCGTCCTTTGTGACGGCGATGACATTCATGACAGCGCCCCGACCGCCGCCAAGGCCGTCGGGGCGTTGCGCTTCGGGCCGCGTCAAAGCCTTGAAAACCGCGCCTGTCCGCCCTTTCGGGGCGGGTGGCGATTGTTACATCGATTGTCACATAACTTTAACCCTGGCTTCGCGGTGCTGTAACACAGGATGGCTAGAGTGGCGGCGCGGAAATCGGCTGATTTCCCTCTTCTCGCTGACCTCTCGGAGAGCATTCCATGAAGAAGACCCTGGCCGTCGCGGCCATCGCCCTTGCCACCGTCGCGTTCGGCGGTGTCGCCCAGGCCCGCGACCAGATCCGTATGGCCGGTTCCTCCACCGTCTATCCGTTCGCCACCTCGGTCGCCGAGCAGTTCGGCAAGAGCGGCAAGTTCAAGACCCCCGTGGTGGAAAGCACTGGCACCGGTGGCGGCTTCAAGCTGTTCTGCTCGGGCGTCGGCCCGGACTTCACGGATATCTCCAACGCCTCGCGCGCCATCAAGGCCTCGGAAATCGAGATGTGCGCCAAGAACGGCGTCGGCGACATCATCGAGATGAAGTTCGGCTATGACGGCATCATCCTCGCCAACACCAAGAAGCATGCGCGCTACACCCTGACCCGCAAGCAGATCTTCCTGGCGCTGGCCAAGAACGTGCCGGTCGGCGGCAAGCTGGTTCCCAACCCCAACACCACCTGGAACCAGATCGACCCCAGCCTGCCCAACGAGAAGATCGAGGTTCTCGGCCCGCCGCCCACCTCGGGTACCCGCGACGCCTTCCTGGAAATGGTGATGGAGCCGGGCGCCGAGATGTTCCCCGAGCTGAAGGAACTCAAGAAGACCGACGAAAAGGCCTTCAAGAACACCTTCTCCAGCCTGCGTGAGGACGGCGTCTACATCGATGCCGGCGAGAACGACAACCTGATCGTCCAGAAGCTGGAAGCCAACCCCAAGGCGCTGGGCATCTTCGGCTATTCGTTCCTCGAACAGAACGCCGACCGCATCCAGGGCTCGCTGGTCGATGGTTCGGAGCCGACCTTCGAGAACATCGCCGACGGCAAGTACCCGGTGTCGCGTCCGCTGTACTTCTACGTCAAGAAGGACCACGTGGGCCAGATCCCCGGCATCAAGGAATACCTGGCCGAGTTCTCCTCGGAGAAGGCCTGGGGTCCCAACGGCTATCTGGTGGACAAGGGCCTGATCCCCATGCCCGACGCCGAGCGCAAGGAATGGGCCAAGAAGGCCGCCGAGCTGACCCCCATCAGCAAGAAGTAGTCCTGGGCGCGGCCGCCCCCGGCATCGGGGGCGGCCGTTTCCGTGTTCGGCATTTTCGTTGATTTGTTGATATCTGTTTCTCCGCCAGCACCGCATTTCCGGTTGCGCGTTTCCCACAGGAAAACGGACATTCCATGCAATTGCTAACCCTTACGGTCGTGCTGCTGCTGCTGACGTCCATCGGCTATCGCCTTGGGCGCGGCAAGGCCCTGGCGACGACCGGCGGCAATCCGCGCCTGCTGCATTCGCTGCCGCGCTATCACGGCTATTTCGTCGCGCTGTGGTGCGGCCTGCCGGCGCTGGTGGTGGTCGTCGCCTGGCTGGCCGCCGAGCCGGCGCTGGTGCGCCATCTGGTGGAGGCCGGCCTGCCGGCGGAAACCAAGGCCCTGGGCGACGAGCGCCTGAACCTGCTCTACAACGAGGTGCGCAACGTCGCCCGCTACGACATGACGGCGTCGTCGCCGGTGGTCGAGGAAGCAGCGCGGCGCTATTCCGAACTGCGCGCCACCCTGTTCACCGCCATCGCCGCGCTGGCGCTGGCGCTGGCCTCGGGCGGCCTGGCCTTTGCCTATCGCCGGGTCAAGTCGGACCTGCGGGCGCGCAACGGCGTCGAAAGGGTGGTGCGGGTGTTCCTGGTGGCGTGCTCGACGGCGGCCATCTTCACCACCGTCGGCATCGTGCTGTCGCTTCTGTTCGAAAGCCTGCGCTTCTTCCAGTCGGTTCCGGTGACCGAGTTCCTGTTCGGCACCACCTGGAGCCCGCAGATGGCGATCCGCGCCGACCAGGTGGGCAGCTCGGGCGCATTCGGCGCCGTGCCGCTGTTCGCCGGCACCGCGCTGATCTCGCTGATCGCCATGCTGGTGGCGGTGCCGCTGGGCCTGCTTTCGGCCATCTACATGGCCGAATACGCAGCACCCCGCTTCCGCGCCATCGCCAAGCCGCTGCTGGAAATCCTGGCCGGCATTCCCACCGTGGTCTACGGCTTCTTCGCGGCGCTGTCGGTGGCGCCACTGGTGCGCGACCTGGGCGGCTCGCTGGGCCTGTCCATCGCCTCGGAAAGCGCGCTGGTGGCCGGCGTGGTCATGGGCATCATGATCATCCCGTTCGTGTCGTCGCTGTCCGACGACATCATCACCGCCGTTCCCAATTCCCTGCGCGAAGGGTCCTACGGCCTGGGCGCCACCAAGTCGGAAACGGTCAAGCTGGTGATCCTGCCGGCCGCCCTGCCCGGCATCGTCGGCGGCGTGCTGCTGGCCGTCAGCCGCGCCATCGGCGAGACCATGATCGTGGTGATGGCCGCCGGCCTGTCGGCCAACCTGACCGCCAATCCGTTCGAGGCGGTCACCACCGTCACCGTGCAGATCGTCACCCTGCTGGTGGGCGACCAGGAATTCGACAGCCCCAAGACCCTGGCCGCCTTCGCGCTGGGCCTGGTGCTGTTCTTCGTCACCCTCGCCCTCAACATCGTCGCCCTTCACGTGGTCCGCAAGTACAGGGAGCAATATGACTGAGATGGTCGAGCAAACCTCCGCTCCCGCCGCCGAGGTGGTGGCGAGCCGCCTCAAGCGCCGCTACGCCGCCGAACGCCGCTTCCAGTTGATGGGCATGGCCGCCATCGCCATCGCACTGGGCTTCCTCGCTCTGCTGCTGGTCAGCATCGCCTCCAAGGGCCTGACCGCCTTCGCCCAGACCCAGATCCAGGTGGAAGTCACCTTCGACCCCGCCACGCTGGGCGTGGCGCCGGGCGCCGACCACGACGCGCTGGCGACCGGCGATTATCTGGGCCTGGCCAAGGCGTCGCTGTGGGCGCGCTTCCCCGGGGTGTCGGGCCGCACGCCGCAGCGCCAGTTGGCCGCCCTGCTGGCGCCGTCGGCGGGCGACACCCTGCGCGAGATGGTGCTGGCCGACCCGTCGCTGCTGGGCAGCACCCGCAAGGTGTGGCTGCCGGCGTCGGACACCGTGGACATGACCAACAAGGGCTTCCTGCCGCGCGATCCCAATGTGGAAGGCGCCCGCCTGAACGAGGCCCAGATAGGCTGGATGCACTCGCTGGAAAGCTCGGGCCTGCTTGCCAAGCGCTTCAACTGGCAGTTCGTCACCGCCGGCGATTCCCGTGATCCCACCCAGGCCGGCGTGTGGGGCGCCGTGGTCGGCTCGTTCTATTCGGTGCTGGTCACCCTGCTGCTGTCCTTCCCGCTGGGCGTGGCGACCGCGGTCTATCTTGAGGAATTCGCCCCCAAGAACCGCTGGACCGATCTGATCGAGGTCAACATCAACAATCTGGCCGCCGTGCCCTCCATCGTGTTCGGCCTGCTGGGCCTGGCGGTATTCCTGGCGGTGTTCGGCCTGCCGCGCTCGGCGCCGCTGGTGGGCGGCCTGGTGCTGACGCTGATGACCCTGCCCACCATCATCATCGCCGCCCGCGCCTCGCTCAAGGCGGTGCCGCCGTCGATCCGCGAGGCCGCCCTGGGCATGGGCGCGTCCAAGCTGCAGATGGTCACCGACCACGTGCTGCCGCTGGCGCTGCCGGGCATCCTGACCGGCACCATCCTTGGCATGGCCCGCGCGCTGGGCGAATCGGCGCCGCTCTTGATGATCGGCATGGTCGCCTTCATCGTCGATATCCCCGGCGGTCCCCTGGACCCCGCCACGGTGTTGCCGGTGCAGGTCTATCTGTGGGCCGACTCGCCCGAGCGCGCCTTCGTCGAGAAGACCTCGGCCGCCATCATCGTGCTGCTGCTGTTCCTGGCCGTCATGAACCTGGCCGCCATTCTGCTCCGCAAGAAATTCGAACGTCGCTGGTAGGAACTGAACCCATGGCTCACTCTTCCGCTGCCGCCGCTGCCGTTGCCAGCACCCCCGCCGACCAGGCCGACCGCCGCCTGGCCAAGGTGTCCGCCCGTGACGTCAACGTCTTCTACGGCGACAAGCATGCGCTCAAGCACGTGGATCTGGACATCCGCGCCAACGAGGTGACCGCGCTGATCGGCCCCTCGGGCTGCGGCAAGTCCACCTTCCTGCGCTGCATGAACCGCATGAACGACCTGATCGACATCGCCCGCGTCACCGGTTCGCTGACGCTGGACGGCGAGGACATCTACGACCGCAAGGTGGACGTGGTGCAGTTGCGCGCCCGCGTCGGCATGGTCTTCCAGAAGCCCAACCCCTTCCCCAAATCCATCTACGACAACGTCGCCTATGGCCCGCGCATCCACGGCATGGCCAAGGACCAGACCGAGCTGGACGAGATCGTCATGACCAGCCTGGAGAAGGCCGGGCTGCTGGCCGAGGTCAAGGACCGCCTGGACGAGCCGGGCACCGGCCTGTCGGGCGGCCAGCAGCAGCGCCTGTGCATCGCCCGCGCCATCGCCGTCAGCCCCGAGGTGATCCTGATGGACGAGCCGTGCTCGGCGCTGGACCCCATCGCCACCGCCAAGGTCGAGGAACTGATCGACGAACTGCGCGAGAACTTCACCATCGTCATCGTCACCCATTCCATGCAGCAGGCCGCCCGCGTGTCGCAGCGCACCGCCTTCTTCCATCTGGGGGAGCTGGTCGAGGTGGGCGACACCGAGCAGATCTTCACCAACCCGCAGCATCCGCTGACCCAGGGCTACATCACCGGCCGCTTCGGCTGAGGCACACGCGTTTCCCGCTTTCCGGAGCGAGCGAGGCGAGGGACCGGCGCATTGAGCGCCCGCGAGCTTATGCGAGCGCAAGCCAAGGGGCGCGGATGCGCCCCGCCCGGCGCATGAGGGCTAGAAAAAGATGACGGAACATACGGTCAAGTCTTACGACGAGGAACTGGCGCATCTGACCAACATCATCGCCCGCATGGGCGGGATGGCCGAGGCGCAATTCGCTGCGGGGCTTCAGTCGCTGGGCAAGCGCGACAGCGATCTGGCCGCCCGCGTGGTGGCCGGCGACGCCCGCGTGGACGAGCTGGAACAGGAAATCCAGAGCTTCACCGTGCGCCTGCTGGCCCTGCGCCAGCCGGTGGCCAGCGATCTGCGTCATATCGTCGCCGCGCTCAAGATCAGCAGCGAGCTGGAGCGCATCGCCGATTACGCCGCCAACGTGGCCAAGCGCACGCTGATCCTGAACCAATTGCCGGCGGTCAAGCCGGTCAGCGCGGTGCTGCATCTGGCGCGCATCGTCCAGGAGATCCTGAAGGACATCCTGGACGCCTATATCGAGCGCGACGTGGAAAAGGCCATCCGGGTGTGGAACCGGGACGAGGAGGTGGACGACATGTACACCGGCCTGTTCCGCGAACTGATCACCTACATGATGGAAGATCCGCGCACCATCACCGCGTGCACGCATCTGATGTTCATGGCAAAGAATATCGAACGCATCGGCGACCACGCCACCAACATCGCCGAAACGCTGCATTTCCTGGTGGTGGGCACGCCCCTGAAGGGCGCCCGCCCCAAGGGCAACACGGTCGAAACGGACTAAGAGGGGATTTCGGGTCATGAAGCCGCTGATCCTGATCGTCGAGGACGAAGCCGCCCTTGCCACCATGCTGCGCTACAACCTGGAGAAAGAGGGCTATCGCGTCTGCGAGGCCGGCGACGGCGAGGAAGCGCTGACGGTGGTGGCCGAACGCAAGCCCGACCTGGTGGTGCTGGACTGGATGCTGCCCTCGCTCTCCGGCATCGAGGTCTGCCGCCAGTTGCGCCGCAAGCAGGCGACCCGCGAACTGCCGGTGATCATGCTGACCGCGCGCGGCGAGGAAGGCGACAAGATCCGGGGCCTCAACACCGGCGCCGACGATTACATGACCAAGCCGTTCAGCCTGCCCGAGCTGATGGCCCGCATCCGCGCCATGCTGCGCCGGGTCCAGCCGGTGCCGCTCAAGGGCATGCTGCAATTCGCCGACATCTCCATGGACCTGGCCGCCCACCGCGTCACCCGCGGCGACCGCCCGGTCCATCTGGGTCCCACCGAGTTCCGCCTGCTGCAATTCTTCATGCAGCACCCGGGCAACGTCTTCTCGCGCGAGGAATTGCTGAACGCGGTGTGGGGTCCCGACATCTATGTGGAACCGCGCACGGTGGACGTTCACATCCGCCGCCTGCGCAAGGCGCTGAACGGCGAGAACGAGAACGACATCATCCGCACCGTGCGCGCCGCCGGCTATGCCCTGGACATGGACGGACAGGCGGCCTGATTGCGGCCCGGCGAGCATGCGCAAAATTCAGGCACCCATTGCGGTGCTGACTGTTTTTTAGACAAATCCTCTTCTGACCACCTTTCAGGCAGAACGGCCGCACCCCCAGGGTTGCGGCCGTTTCGCCGTCTGGCACGCCGCTTGCCATGTTGGGTGCAGGTCATCGGGCCACACCATCGGCATCGGCCCAACCCAGAGGGGGTTATTCCATGAAATACATCACCGCCATCATCAAGCCGTTCAAGCTGGACGAGGTGCGCGACGCCCTGGGCGCCGCCGGCATCCAGGGCCTGACGGTGACCGAATGCAAGGGGTTCGGCCGCCAGAAGGGCCAGACCGAAATCTATCGCGGCGCCGAATACGTCGCCCATTTCGTGCCCAAGGTGAAGGTCGAGCTGGTGGTGAGCGACGACCTGGCCGACAAGGCGGTCGAGGCCGTCATGCTTGCCGCCCGCACCGGCAAGATGGGCGACGGCAAGATCTTCGTGGGCGAGGTCGCCCATGTGGTGCGCATCCGCACCGGCGAAACCGACAACGAAGCCATCTAGGAGAGGCCGCCATGATGCACATCCTTCGCAAGGGCAAGCCCCTGGCCGCCGCGGCCGCCCTGCTTGCCGCCGGTTCCGGCGCCGCGGCCGCCCAGGAAGCGGTCGCCGAGGCCGCCGCCGCCGCGGCGCCCACCCTGAATTCGGGCGACACCGCCTGGATGCTGGTGTCGTCGCTGCTGGTGCTGATGATGACCATTCCCGGCCTGGCCCTGTTCTACGGCGGCCTGGTGCGCAAGAAGAACGTGCTGTCCATGCTGATGCAGGCCATGTTCGGCGCCGGCATGCTGTCCATCCTGTGGGTGGTGGTCGGCTATTCCCTGGCCTTCACCGAAGGCAATGCCTTCTTCGGCGGCTTCGACAAGGTTCTGCTGGCCGGCATTCTGCCCGACACCCTTTCGGGCACCATCCCTGAACTCGTCTTCGTGATGTTCCAGGGCACGTTTGCCATCATCACCCCCGTCCTGATCCTGGGCGGCCCGGCCGATCGCATGAAGTTCGGTTCCGCCATGCTGTTCCTGGCGCTGTGGCTGCTGCTGGTCTATGTGCCGGTCGCCCACATGGTGTGGGGTCCCGGCGGCTATCTGGGCAGCGACGGCGTGCTGGACTTCGCCGGCGGCACCGTCGTTCACATCAACTCGGGCGTGGCCGGTCTGGTCGCCGCCATCATGGTGGGCAAGCGTGCCGGCCTGGGCACCGAAAGCCTAGCGCCGCACAACCTGGCCATGACCATGATCGGTACGGCCCTGCTGTGGGTGGGCTGGTACGGCTTCAACGCCGGTTCGGCGCTGACCGCTGGCGGCAGCGCGGCCATCTCCATGATCAACACCCAGGTGGCGACCTCGGCGGCCATCGTGTCGTGGTCGGTGGCGGAATGGATCATCCGGGGCAAGCCGTCGCTCTTGGGCGCGGCGTCGGGCGCGGTGGCCGGCCTGGTCGTCATCACCCCCGCCTGCGGCTTCGTCACCGTGTCGGGCGCCCTGATCATGGGCCTGATCGCCGGCCCGGTCTGCTATTGGGGCGTGTTCGGCCTCAAGAAGATGTTCGGCTATGACGACGCGCTCGACGTGTTCGGCATCCACGGCCTGGGCGGCATCCTGGGCGCGGTGCTGACCGGCGTGTTTGCGGTTGCCGCCATCGGCGGCGAGGGCAAGGCCGGCCTGATCGACGGCAACCCCGCCCAGGTGTGGCTGCAGATCGAGGGCGTGCTGCTCACCATCGTGTGGTCGGGTGCGGTCAGCATCGTGCTGCTCAAGCTGATCGAGCTGACCCTTGGCCTGCGCGTCGGCAAGGAAGCCGAGACCGAGGGCCTGGATCTCGCCCTGCACGGCGAGACCATGCACCACTAGGCGCACCCCTTCCGACCCTTACCCCAGGGGGGACCGGGGGAACAGAAGCGTCGGGGCCGGAAACGGCCCCGGCGTTTCGCGTTTTTGGCCCCGCCCCGGGGCCTGCGCCGCGCCATCGGTTCCTTGCCGATTGCGAACTGTCTTTCCTTGCCGAGTTTGTCCAAGATGGCGCCCCCAGCCCTTTCGATGCGGGGCGGCCCGCCACCTGGACTTGCGCCGGCGGCGCTGTTAGACAAACGGGACCGTTGGCGGATGGAAACGATGAAGCGCACGCAGATCGACGCGGCATGGCAGGGCACGGCCAATTGTTCGGATTGCGGCATCCGCGATCTGGTGCTGTTCGCCGACCTGACCGAGCCGGATTTCAACCTGATCCACCTGCCCATCGACGAAATCGCCTTCGACGCCGGCGCCACCCTTTATTCGGCCGGCGGCGACGGCACCACGCTGTACACCATCCGCTCGGGACTGGTGAAGCTGGTGCAATACCTGCCCGACGGCACCCAGCGCATCGTGCGGCTGTTGAAGAACGGCGCCACCGTGGGGCTGGAGGCCATTCTGGGCCAGGCTTACGAACACACCGCCATCGCCTTGCAGCCCACCCAGGTGTGCCGCGTCCCGCGTCAGGTGGTCGAGCGCCTGAATCGCGAGACGCCGCGCCTGCACGGCCAGTTGATGCAGCGCTGGCATGCCGCCCTGCGCCAGGCCGACGACTGGCTGACCGAATTGTCCACCGGCAAGGCGCCGCAGCGGCTGGCCCGCCTCCTGCTGCAACTGGCCGAGGCCGACGGCACCGTCGCCCTGTTCTCGCGCGAGGATGTGGGGTCCATGCTGGGCATCACCACCGAACACGCCAGCCGCACGGTGGCCGAATTCAAGCGCAACGGCGTGATCACCGAGATCACCACCAACCGCTATCGCTGCGACATGGACCACCTGACCGCCATCGCCGCCGCCGAGTATTGACGGCGCCCCGCGCCCCCTTCGGCGCCGCGCCCGCTCAGTGTTCGGGCGTGCAGATCTCGCCGCGGCCGACCGCCGCCAGCGTGCGCAGCGCCAGACCGCCCACCACCAGCACCAGCAATCCGTACAGCCCCTGGCCCGCCATCATGTAGGCGACCGATTGCACCCGCTCGCCCATCGCCAGCGTGGCGATGGTGAAGGCCGCCAGCGGGAAGGAATAGGCCCACCACGACATGGCGAAGGGCACTCGGGCGAATTTGGGCAATTGGGTCAGCAGCAGCAGGAAGAAGAAGACCGCCGTGAAATAGAGGATGCGGCCGAAGGCATCTACCCCGCCGGTCAGCGCCACCCACGACAGGAACGCCACCGAGGGCGGCGCCAGCAGGATGAACAGGGTGGGCACCATCTTGCCGGGCAGCGGCGGGTGGAAGATCAGGCGATAGACCACGATGGTCAGCAGCACCGCCCAGAACACCAGCCCGACGGAAAAGAAGAACCACGACACGTCGGCGGGCGCGAAGCCCACGCCGGCGACCGGCACCAGCACGTTGCCCACCACCGGGATGAACCAGGCGGGGTTGGTGTGCGCCACCTCGAACCGGCTGTGGTCGATCCAGGCGCGCATGACCGCCAGCGTCAGCGCCAAATGCAGGGCCGCGCCCGTGCCCCGCAGCGCGCGGGCAAGGTCGGCGTTCACCGGCAGCGCCGCGCTGCCCAGCAGGATCAGGCCGATGGAGGAGGCCGGAAAGAAGCTGATGCGGACGGGATGGTCCCATTCCGCCAGCACCGCCCGCGGATGGCGCAGCGCCTTGAGGGCGTAAAGCCCCGCGACCAGTCCGAACACCCCCAGCGTCAGCACGAACAGCACGGTCGCCGGGCCATGCGGGACGCCCCACAGGCTTTCCACCTTGTGGGTGGCGAGGGTCAGGCCCGACAGCCCCATCACGGTGGCGAAGAACGGCACCGGAAAATGGGCAAGGCGCGAGGCTGGGGCCGGCGCAGGGGGGCTGGCGGTCATGAAAAGCCCCGGCTCAGTTCTTGCGGCGGGTCAGCAGGAAGGCGAACAGGCCGATGGTGATCACCACCGTGGCGACCAGAAAGCCCAGCGCGATATAGGCGTCGAGATCGAGATGCATGGCACTCCCCCATTGCTCGGCCGCACGCAATGTGGGCGGCGGCGCCAAGCCTAAGCCCCCCTTTCAGGAGCGGCATTGACAATCCGCAATCATCAACCTGGGGCTGCGGCGCGCACATTGACAATTCGCAATGCCATGGGAAAGGCGCGGCCATAGAGTGGCCGCCAGGGTCCAATTCCCGCCCTGTCCCTTCCCGCCCGTCCCTTCCTGTCGATCAAGGTGGCCAACGATGTCACACATTCAGGCTGAACCCGAAAAGGCGGCCAAGCCGAAGCATCTCTACGCCAGCAGCGGCACCATCCATCCCCGTTCCGTGCGCGGCCTGTTCCGCAGCCTGAAATGGTGGATCATGGGCGCGCTGCTGGCGGTTTGGCATCTGTCGCCGTTCCTGCGGTGGGATCGCGGGCCGGGGGCGCCGGACCAGGCCATCCTGATCGACCTGCCGGGGCGGCGCGCCTATTTCTTCTTCATCGAGATCTGGCCGCAGGAGGTCTATTACCTGACCGGCCTGCTGCTGTTCGCCGCCATCGCGCTGTTCTTCATGTCGGCGCTGGCCGGCCGCCTGTGGTGCGGCTTCTTCTGCTGGCAGACGGTCTATACCGACCTGTTCGTGCTGGTCGAACGGCTGGTGGTGGGCGACCGCAATGCCCGCATCGCGCTCGACAAGCAGAAATGGGGCGGCGCCAAGCTGGTCAAGAAGCTGACCATCCTTGGCCTGTGGCTGCTGATCTCGGCCGCCTGCGGCATCGGCTTCGCCCTTTATTTCGACGACGCCTTCACCTTGCTGCCCGACATCGTGACCGGACAGGCCGGCTTCGCCACCTATGGCGCCATCGCCGTGGTGGGCGGCGGCTGCTTCGTCATGGCCGGTCTGGCGCGCGAGCAGGTGTGCATCTACATGTGCCCCTATGCCCGCTTCCAGTCGGCCATGTTCGACGAGCATTCGGCCATCATCTCGTACGAGGCGTGGCGCGGCGAGAAGCGCGGCCCGGCCAAGCTGGGCCAGAGCTTCGATGGCCGCGGCCATTGCGTCGATTGCGGCATCTGCGTGCAAAGCTGCCCCACCGGCATCGACATCCGCAACGGCAACCAGTTGGCCTGCATCGGCTGCGGCCTGTGCATCGATGCCTGCAACACGGTGATGGACCGCTATGGCTTGCCGCACGGCCTGATCACCTATGACTCGATCGCCAACCAGCAGGCGCGCGAGAGGGGAGAAAGCCACGCCAAAATCAAGCTGGTGCGGGCGCGCACCATCCTGTACGTGGCCATCCTGTCGGCCATCGGCGTGGTGATGCTGTATTCGCTGGGCACCCGCAAGACCATGGACGTCAACGTGCTGCACGAACGCAGCCCGCTGTTCGTGGAACTGTCCACCGGCGAAATCCGCAACGGCTACACCTATAAAGTGCTGAACATGGTGCGCAAGGACCGCGCGCTGACCCTGACGGTGGGCGGCATTCCCGGCGCCCGCGTCGAGGTCGTGGGCGAGGACGGCGACGCCCCCACCGCCAGCCTGTCGGTGCCCGGCGACACCGTCAGCACCTTCCGCGTCTACGTCACCGTGCCGCGCGAGTCGGTGTCGGGCACGAAGACGCCGCTGGACTTCACCCTGACCGATGTCCAGGACGGCCTGACCGTGCGCAGCTCCACCCTGTTCGCCGCGCCCGGCGAATAAGGGCGCGCCCCAGCGTTGGCCGCAGGCCCGCCGGACCCCACCGGCGGGCCTGCGGTTTTGCGCCGCCTCGTCCTTTGGGCGTAGAGAGGGGCGGCGCGGCGCATACCATTGCGGGTGCGCCTAACCTTAAGCACAGATGCGCGCCCGCGCCCTCCCCCGTGATCATGGTCGTGTTGCGTTGGGGGAAGGACGATGACCGACCCGTTCCGTGCCGCTTTCGAAGCCCAGGCCACGCCGGCGGCCATCATGGACCGCACGGGCCGGGTCATTGCCTGCAACGGCGCCGCCCGCGCGTTGCTGGGGGAGGCCGACCCACCCTTTTTCATCGCCTGGGACGGGCTGCCGCTGGACCCGCTGGACCATCCCGCACTTCTGGCTGCCGATAACGGCACGCCGACCGCCGCCATCGTCGGCGTGCGCCAGGCCGATGGCACGCCGCGCTGGCTGCAGATGCACGGCGTGCCCATCGATCACCCCGAATCCGGCCGCGCCGCCGTGTGCAGCTTCACCGAGATCAGCCAACTGGTCGAGGCACGCCGCCGTCTGGCCGACAGCGAACGGCGCTTTCGCGCCATCTTCGAACACACCTTCGAATTCATCGGCCTTCTGGAAACCGACGGCCGCATCATCGAGGCCAATTCCACCGCACTCAACTTCATCGACAAGCGCCTGGACGAGGTGGCCGGCCGGCACTTCGCCGATACGCCGTGGTGGAGCCATTCGCCGGCCGATCAGGCGACCTTGCGCGACGGCATCGCCCAGGCCGCCGCCGGCCGCTTCGTGCGCTTCGAAACCAGCCATCCCGGCGCCGACGGCACAATCGCCACCATCGACTTTTCCCTAAAGCCCGTCTTCGACGAAAAGGGCCGGGTGGTGTTCATCATCCCCGAGGGGCGCGACATCACCCACCTCAAGCGCGCGCAGCAGGAATTGCTGGCCGCCAAGGTCCAGGCCGAGACCGCCAGCCGGGCCAAATCCGCCTTTCTGGCCGCCATCAGCCACGAATTGCGCACGCCGCTGAACGCGGTGATCGGCTTTTCGGAAACCATCATCCAGCAGATGTTCGGGCCGCTGGGCAACGCGCGCTACGGCGAATATGTGGGGCTGATCCACACTGCCGGCTGCCATTTGCGCGACGTGATCGAGGACATCCTGGACGTGGCCCGCATCGAGATGGGCGAGATGACGCTGTCCGAGGAAGCGGTGGACGTGCCCACCTGCCTGCGCGGTGCACTGGCCCTGATGGGCGCCAAGGCGCGCGAGCGCAGGGTGGAGCTGCACTGCGACATGGCCGACGATCTGCCGCGGCTGCACGCCGATCCCTTGCGCCTGCGCCAAATCGTGCTGAACCTGCTGTCCAACGCCATCAAGTTCACGCCGCCCGGCGGCACCGTGCGCCTGGGCGCGCGGGTCGATTGCGACTGCATGCGCATCAGCGTCAGCGACACCGGCATCGGCATCCGCCCGGAGGATCTGGACAACATCTGGACGCCGTTCTTCCAGGTGGATGCGGCGCTGTCACGCCGCTATGGCGGCACCGGATTGGGCCTGCCCATCGTGCGCCATTACGTGGACGCCCATGGCGGCACCATCATGGTGGACAGCACGCCCGGCCAGGGCAGCACCTTCTGCGTCCGGCTGCCGGCCGGGCGGCTGATCCGCCCGGCCAACGACACCACGCCCCAGGCGCCAGGCGGCGTCAGCGCAGCGGAAAGACGAAATTGATGGACGGCGCCACCGGCTCGTAAACCACCCGGGGCGGCGGCGCGTAGACCACCCGCGGCGGCGGCGCGTACACCACGCGCGGCGGCGGGGCATAGACCACGCGCGGCGGCGGGGCGCCATAGATCACGCGGGGACCGTGGTGATGGTGGTGCCCCCTGCCATGGCGGCCCTTGCCATGGTCGTGGGCCAGGGCCGAACTGGCCATGGCCAGTGCGGCGGCGACGGTGACGGTGGCGGCCAACAGGTTTGCACGCAGTGTCATGGCGTCCCTCCTCCTTGAAGGGATGCCGCCTCCCGACGGGGACGCGGCCATGCCGTTCGATGGCGATATGGTGGCCCAGCATTACGCCGCGAAGATGGATATGCGCGTGTCAAAGTTGGGACGCACGCGCGGCGGGTAGCATTGGCGCGCGGCCTGTCACAGTTGTGCAAAAGGCGAAGGCAACCTATGCTACGGCGCCAAGGCGTCATAGGGGGGAATGCCTGGGATGAACCTCAGTTCCAAAATCAACGTGTTCTTCGTCGCCATCGCGGCGGGACTGATTGTCATGCTGGTCGCCATCAGCTTGTTCGCGTTCCGCAGCTTTTCCATCGCGTCGTCCACCGAACACATCCGCACCGCGGCTGAAATCGTGCGCGTGCACCTGACCGAATCCATGATCAACGGGGTGATCGACAAGCGCGAGAGCTTCCTCAAGCGCCTGATGGAGGTCCAGGGGCTGGCGTCGGCCCGCGTGGTGCGCTCGCCGCTGGTCGAACAGCAGTTCGGCAAGGGCCTGAGCGAGGAAAGCGCCACCGACGAGATCGAGGCCCAGGTGCTGCGCGACGGCAAGCCGCAGTACCAGATCGTGGAAACCGCCGAGGACACCCTGATCCGCGGCACCATTCCCTTCGTCGCCACCAATCGCGGCTCGCCCAACTGTCTGGAATGCCATCAGGTGCAGGAAGGCATGGTGCTGGGCGCGGTGACCATGCAGGTCTCGATCCTGGCGCTGAAGCAAAAGGCCATGCTGACGGTGGCCGGCATCATCGGCGTGGTCGCCCTGTTCGCCGGCCTGACCTTCATGCTGATCCGCCGCACGGTGCAGCCCATTGCGCTGACCGCGTTCAACGTGGAAATGGCGGTGCAGCGCGCCCTGCGCGGCGACTTCAAGGCCAAGGTGGAACAGCTGACCAAGGACGAGATCGGCCAGATCGCCGGCGACATGAACCGGCTGCTGACCTTCCTGGACGACGGCCTGACCCGCATCGGCGACAACGTGGCGCGCCTGACCAACAAGACCACCGCGCCCGACGAGAACCAGCTTGATGCCACCATCGCCATGGTGGACGGTCTGACCCGTGCCGCCCACTTCAAGCAGGCGATCGAGGAGGACGAAACCAAGGCGGAAATCCACCAGCGCCTGGCCCGCACGCTGGAGCAGGAATTCAAGGTGGACGAGTATTCGCTCTACGAGATGGTGCCCAACAAGAACCAGATGGTTCCGCTGTTCGTGGACGGCAATCTCGAGGCGTCCTGCCGCTGGTGCGACCCCCAGATCCTGGTGCGCAGCGAGGGGTGCCGCGCGCGGCGGACCGGCCACACGGTGGATGGCATCACCAACCCCGCCATCTGCTATGCGTTCCAGCCGCCGAACGAGGCGCCGGGCCGCAGCCACATCTGCCTGCCCATCATCCAGTCGGGGTCGGTGGCCAACGTGCTGCAACTGGTGGCCCGGCCGGGCGACGAACAGCGCATCTTGTCGCTGATCCCCTACATCAACGTCTACCTGCGCGAGGCGGCGCCGGTGCTGGAAACCAAGCGCCTGATGGAGACCCTGCGGGAATCCAGCCTGCGCGACCCCATGACCGGCCTGAACAACCGCCGCTTCCTGGAGGAATACGTCGAGACCCTGATCGCCAATGTCCAGCGCCGCAAGACGCAGGTGGCGGTGCTGATGCTGGACCTCGACTATTTCAAGATGGTCAACGACACCTATGGCCACGACGCCGGCGACGCCGTCATCAAGGCCCTGGCCAAGCTCTTGCGCCAGACGGTGCGCGCCTCCGACCTCGTCATCCGTTTCGGCGGCGAGGAATTCCTGGTCATCCTGGTGGATACCCCGCCGGAACATGCCGACGCGGTGGCGGAAAAAATCCGCGCGTCCGTCGAGCAGTTGGAGATCCAGGCCGGCCACGTGGTGCTGAAGAAGACCATCTCGATCGGCATCGCCGACTTCCCCAACGACAGCGACACCTTCTGGCAGGCGGTGAAGTTCGCCGACGTCGCGCTGTACCGCGCCAAGGAACAGGGCCGCAACCAGGTGGTGCGCTTCAACACCAGCATGTGGGGCGACGACAAGAAGTACTGATCGCCGCGCCGTCGAAACAGGCCCCCTTCCGCCCGGCGGAAGGGGGCCTTTTCTTTCGGGCGTCTTGGTGAGCGTCGGCTCGGGCGCGGTCAGGTCTCGGCCATGTCGCCGCGCGCGATGGTCAGCGCCTTGATCAGCGCCACCGCCCGCATGCCCGGGCGCAGGCACAGGCTGGCCTGGGCCGCGGCGGTGATCTGCGCCCAGATGTCGGTGCCGCCGCAATCCAGCACCACGTCCACCAGCCAGCCCTCGGCCGCGCTGACAGATTTGACCTGGGCGGGCAGCACGTTGCGCATGCTGATGCGGCTGGGCGGATCGATGGCGATGGACACGTCGCGGGCATGGATGCGCAGGCGCACGGCGGTGCCCACCGGCAGGTCGGTTTTCGCCACCTGCAACACCCCGCCCGAGAAATCCAGGCGGGTGATGCCATAGGTGGCGTCATGGCCGGCCACGGTGGCGCGGATGACCGCGCCCGCCTCGTAGCGGCCGGTCAGCGGGCGCAGGTCGGTGCGCGCCATCAGGCTTTCCACCGGCCCCACCGCCTTGGCCTGTCCTTCGTCCATCAGCACCAGGGTGTCGGCCAGCCGCAGGACCTCGTCCATGGAGTGGCTGACATACAGGATGGGGATGGCGAACTGGCGCGACAGCCGGGCGATGAAGGGCAGCAGCTCGGCCTTGCGCGACCCGTCCAGCGCCGCCAGCGGCTCGTCCATCAGCAGGATGCGCGGGCTGGCGAGCAGGGCGCGTCCGATGGCGACGCGCTGGCGCTCGCCGCCCGACAGGCCGCCGGGGCGACGGTCCAGCAAATGGCCGATGCCCAGCACATCCACCACCGCATCGAAGCCGACGCGCCGTTGCGAGGGCGCCAGCCTATTCATGCCGAAGGTCAGGTTGCCGTTGACCGACAGGTGGGGAAACAGCCGCGAATCCTGGAACACATAGCCCAGGCGGCGGCGTTCGGGGGCAAGGTCGATGCCGGCGCCCGAATCGAACAGCACCTTGCCGTCCACCCGGATATGCCCGGCGTCGGGCCGTGCCAGCCCGGCCACCATGTTGATGACCGAGCTTTTGCCCGAACCCGAGCGGCCGAACAGCGCCGTCACCCCCGGCCCCGATTGCAGCGCCACGTCCACCTGGAAATCGCCCTGGCGACGGCGGATGGACAGGTCCAGCATGGCCCTAGCCCCTCAGCCGCGCCTGGACGCGGCGCGACAGCAGTTCCGACGTGATCAGCGCGGCGAAGGCGACCGCCACCGAGATCACGCACAGCCTGAGCGCCGCCTCGTCGCTGCCCGGCACCTGGGTCAGCGCATAAAGCGCGATGGGCAGGGTGCGGGTTTCGCCCGGGATGTTGGAGACGAAGGTGATGGTGGCGCCGAATTCCGACAGCGAACGGGCAAAGGCCAGGATCACGCCGGTCAGCACGCCGGGCGCCACCAGCGGCAGGGTGACGGTGAAGAAGGTGCGCGCCGGGCCGCAGCCCAAGGTGCGCGCCGCCTGTTCCAGCCCGCGGTCCACCCCTTCCAGCGACAGGCGGATGGCCCGCACCATCAGCGGAAAGGCGATCACCGCGCTGGCGATGGCCGCCCCCTTCCAGGTGAAGGCCAGGGTGATGCCGAACCAGTCGTAGAGCAGGCTGCCCACCACCCCGCGCCGCCCCAACAGCACCAGCAGGGCATAGCCCACCACCACCGGCGGCAGCACCAGCGGCAGGTGGATCAGACCGTCCACCACCGTCTTGCCGGGAAAGTCCCGCCGCGCCAGCAGCCAGGCGCAGGCGATGCCCAGCGGCAGCGAGCCCAGCACGGCCCAGCCCGACACCAGCAGGCTGAGGCGCAGCGCCTCGATCTCCAGCGGGGTCAGGGCGAACATGAGCCGTCTTCCCCGTGGGGCGCCAGCAGCCCGGCCAGAACCGCCAGATCGTCGGCGATGGCGGCGCGCGCCTTGGCCTCGATGCGGCGATACAGCTCGATCACCGTGCGGCCGGTGGCGGTCAGGCGGGCGCCGCCGCCCTTGGCGCCGCCGAAGCTGGCCTCCACCACCGGCTCGGCCAGGGCGCGGTTCATCTCGTCCAGCAGCAGCCAGGCGCGGCGGTACGACATGCCCTGGTCCTTGGCGGCGGCCGTGATGGAACCGCAGCGGTCCACCGCCTCCAGCAATCCCACCTTGCCCGGCCCCAGCGCGGCATAGGCACACAACTTGATCCTGAGCTTGAGATCGCGCGACACCGGGCACTCCGCTATATCCGCGGCGATACTACGCGATCCCTCCCGTCCCCGCCAGTTCTGTTGGGCCGCACCTTGGCCGGATCGGCAAAAACGCTCATGAATCCTGAGCCCTCGCGACATCGCCAACCGCGCCCGGGCGCCCTAGTCTGGCGCCGTGCCAACCGACAAGAAGCGGAGGAAAACGGAATGGACAACGACACCAGGCAGTTGGCCCAGGCGGTGATCGACGCGGCACGCCGCATGGCCGTGCATTACGGCCTGTGGTTCGCCGGCGCGGTGGACAAGTTCGGCATCGACAAGGCGCTGGAAATGGAAAAGGACGCGGGCGACCGCGCCACCGCCATCATGATCGACCGGCTGTGCGCCACCCTGGGCGCCGACAAGGACGAAAACGGCCTGCCCAAGGCGCTGACCGGGCTGGGGGCCGAGAACCTGTCCAAGCTGCTGGAGGCCATGGCCGTCAACTGGCTGGCGCTGGACGGCGTATGGTTCCAGGCGGTGGAAACCCGCGAGGGCATGGCGGCGGCCAAGGAAATCAACGACGGCTGCTGGGCCAGCTTCTCGCCGCTGGAGGCCGCCCGCATCAAGGAACTCAAGGGCCTGCCCGAGGCCGGCGGCCTGGAGGTGCTGGCCGCCACCTTCCTGCACCGCATGTACGGCGCCATCAACGAACAGAAGGTGTTTTTCGAAGAGGACGGCGCGCTGGTCATGCAGATGACCAAATGTCGGGTGCAGAACGCCCGCCAGCGCAAGGGCCTGCCCGACTATCCGTGCAAGTCGGCGGGCGTGGTGGAATATTCCACCTTCGCCGCCACCGTGGACAAGCGCATCGAATGCGAATGCATCGCCTGTCCGCCCGACCCGCATCCGGCCGATTATTTCTGCGCCTGGCGCTTCCGCCTCAAGGACGAAACGGCGGCGTGACCCCTTTGGGGCGGCCCCGCCGCCCCGTTACGCCCACCCGCGGCTGGGCGGACATGGCGGCGCCCGCCCGCGATTGCGGCAAGGGGCGGGATCGGCCCCGAATGGAACAAGGGGCGGGATCGGCCCCGAATGGAAAAACCGGCGGGACCGGTCCCGAATGGAAACGGGCTTGTAAATAGTCGGGCGACAGGCACAGTCTAGGCCGACCGCCTGCCCGCCCCCATGGCCGCCGCCGCCCATTGTTGAAGTAAGCACCATGATCCCCATCACCCGCCGCATTCAGATCGACGAGCGCGAGATCGACGAAAGCTTCGCCCGCGCCTCGGGACCGGGCGGGCAGAACGTCAACAAGGTGGAAACGGCGGTCCAGTTGCGCTTCGACGTGCGGGGCAGCCCCAGCCTGCCCGACGAGGTGAAGGAGCGGTTGTGCCGGCTGGCCGGACGGCGGCTGACCCTGGACGGCGTGCTGATCGTCACCGCCCAGGAACACCGCAGCCAGGAGCGCAACCGCGCCGAGGCCCTGGCCAAGCTGGTGGAGCTGATCCGCGAGGCGGCCAAGCCGCCGCCGCCCAAGCGCAAGCCCACCAAGCCGACCAAAGGCAGCCAGGAAAGACGGCTGAATTCCAAGGGCAAGCGCGGTGCGGTAAAATCGCTGCGCCAAAGCAAACCGGGTTGGGACTGACAGGACATGGGCAAGAAGACCCCCGCCACCACCGCCATGGACCGCGCCAGGAAACCTTACGAGGTGCTGGAATACGAATACGACCCCGATGCGCCGTCGATCGGCCTGCAGGCGGCCGAGGCCATGGGATTGCCGGCCCATCAGGTGTTCAAGACGCTGATGACCGTCGCCGGGGACGAACCGCTGATCGCCGTGGTGCCGTCCGACCGGGAACTGAACCTGAAGGCGTTGGCCCATGCGGCGGGCAAGAAATCGGTGGCCATGATGAAAGTGCCCGACGCCGAACGGCTGTCGGGCTACAAGGTGGGCGGCATCTCGCCGCTGGGGCAGAAAAAGCGCATCCGCACCTTTTTCGACGCCTCCGCGCTGTCCCTGCCCTTCATCGTCGTCAATGGCGGCCAGCGCGGATTGCAGATCAAGGCGGCGGCCCAGGACCTGATCGACGCCACCGACGGGACGGCGGCCGACATCGCCAGCGGCTGAGCAACGCACACAACCATTGACTGCGCCGGCCACTCGGCGCCCTAATGAACGAATGTTCCACCAGGGAGGGGGTTAGATCGTGCGCAGAAAGATCGCGGCGGCCTGCCTGCTGCCCCTGCTTGCGGCCGGCCCGGCCGGCCCGGCCGGCGCCGCCGAGGCCATCGGCCTGGTCAAGACCCTGTCGGGCAGCGCCACCGTCACCCGGGCCGGCGCCAGCCAGCCGCTGGCGGCCGGCAACGACGTGTTCCAAGACGACGTGCTCGCCACTGGCGCCAATGCCAGCCTGGGGATCACCTTTCGCGACGACACCACCTTGTCCATGGGGCCCAACGGGCGGATGGCGCTGGACGAATTCGCCTTCGACCCCGCCCGCGAGGACGTGAAGATGGGCCTGCGCCTGCTCAAGGGCACCTTTGCGGTGGTCAGCGGCCAGACCGCCAAGCTGGCCCCCGAGAACGTCAAGGTCCAGACGCCGGTGATGGTCATCGGCATTCGCGGCACCAGCTTCCTGGTCGAGGTGACGGGCGATGAGTGATGTCAGGCCATTCGCCGCCGCCTGCGCCCTGCTGGCCCTGGCCGCCTGTTCGAACGGCGACCGCGTGGTGCTGCTGGCCGATCCCGACGGCCATGTGGGGCGCGTCGAGGTGACTGCCGGCGGCGGCGCGCAGGTGCTGGACCAGGCCAAGACCGTGGCCCAGGTCGCCGACGCCAAGGCGGCGCCCACCGCGCCCAAGGCCATCGACGACCGCACCATCGATCAGGTGTGGGGCCGTGCGCTGGAGGCCATGCCGCCGCGCCCGCAAACCTTCGTGCTGTATTTCAAGACCGGCAGCAGCGAGCTGCGCGACGAATCGCGGGCCGACGTTCCGCGCGTGGCCGAGGTGCTGCGCGGTTGGACCCATCCACACGTGCTGGTGGCCGGCCATGCCGACGGCACCGGATCGGACGAAACCAACATCAAGGTGTCGCGCGAGCGGGCCGAGATGGTGCGCGACCTGCTGGTCAGGATGGGCGTGCCCGCCACCTCGATCGAGGCCACCTCGCACGGCAAGCGCAACCCGTTGGTCAAGGTGCCGGACGGCACCGCCGAGCCGCGCAACCGGCGCGTTTCCGTGACGATTCAATAGCCGGGGTCAGATTCAATAGCCGGCGCAGCCGCGCGACCGACGGACGGCGCGGCAACGCTCAGGCCACGTCCTCTTCCAGGTCGGGATTGCCGGGGGCCGTCTGCCAGCCCAGGGCCGGCAGCGCGATGATGCGGTTGCCATAGGCATCCACGTCGGCGGCGATCAGGCCGGCATTGGTCATGTGGTCCAAAAGGCCCAGCGCGCGGCGCGGGCTGCGCGAGCCGCGGGCACGGGCGATCTGGGCGTTGGACGGGCACGGCGCGCCGTCATGGGCCGCGCGCGCCAGCATCAGGAACACCGCCTGGATGTCCTCGGGCAGGGCGGTGGACAATTGCAGCGCCTTTTCCCATTCCGGCGTGTCGGCGGTTTCGGCGTCCACGCCGGCCCGCGCGGTGGCCATCTTGCGGCGGAAGGCGGCCAGGTCGATGATGCGGCCGTTGACGCCGTACTGGCGGCAACGCACCAGGAAGTCCTGATAGACCTGGGCGACGTTGCGATAAAGCGCGTCCGGGTCGCCCAGAACCTCGCGCAGAACCTCGTCCAGGCTGGGCTTGGGCGCCGCCGGCTCGCGCGGGGCGGCGGACACTTCCGCCACCAGCGACAGCGCGGCGGGCGGCGGCGGCGGCGCGCTGGCGGCCAGTTGCGCCAGGATGTCGGCGGTGCTGGGCGCCGGGCGCGACATCACCCGCAACTGCTCGTTCTCGCCCGGCTTCATGATCAGGTCGCGGGCGTCCTCGGGCGGGGTTTCCGGCAGCGGCATCAGCCGCGCGTTGCCGGTGCGGCCGTCGGTCTGCACCGTGCCGATGCGGATGGGCAGCGGCCGGCGGGCCAGCGCCGGCCCCAGCGCGATGAAGTGGCCGCGATTGAGGTCGCGGAACATCTCCGCCTGCCGCCGCTCCATGCCCAGCAGGTCGGCGGCGCGGCTCATGTCGATGTCGAGGAAGGTGCGGCCCATCAGGAAGTTCGACGCCTCGGCCGCCACGTTCTTGGCCAGCTTGGCCAGACGCTGGGTGGCGATGATGCCGGCCAGGCCGCGCTTGCGGCCACGGCACATCAGGTTGGTCATGGCGCCCAGGCTGGATTTGCGCGCTTCGTCCGACACCTCGCCGGCCGCGGCCGGGGCAAACAGTTGCGCCTCGTCCACCACCACCAGCATGGGAAACCAGTAATCGCGCTCGACGTCGAACAGGCCGCCGAGGAAGGCGGCGGCGTGGCGCATCTGGCGCTCGGTTTCCAGATTTTCCAGATTCAGCACCACCGAGACGCGGTGCTGGCGCACGCGGGCGGCAACCTGTTGCAGGGCGGCCTCGGTATGGGCGCTCGCATCCACCACCACGTGGCCGTAGACCTCGGCCAGGGTGACGAAATCGCCCTCGGGGTCGATGATCGCCTGCTGCACCCATTGGGCGCTTTGCTCGACCA
>JAFAAW010000054.1 GCA_023426365.1 Pseudomonadota bacterium | reverse complement strand
CGGCGCGATGATTTCCCATTCTTTTTCCGACAGGTCGAAGCGGGCCATGACCAAACTCCCAAGCATTTGGGAGGTTGAATCACAAACTCGCCTCAATGGGAATCCTGTTTATGGGTACAGAACCTAGCCGGTGACAACGTCATGCGACTCCACACCTAGAGCACGGTCAGCATGCTGGCCACCAGCGGATGGCGCACGATGTCGGCTTCGGCCAGTTCCACCACCGCCACGTCCGGCAGCGCCGACAGCCGGGCGGCGATGTCGGCCAGACCGGACAGGCCGGGCAGCAGGTCGGTCTGGTCGGGGTCGCCGGTCAGCACCATGGTGGAATGCCAGCCCAGCCGGGTCAGCAGCATCTTGATCTGGCCGTAGGTGCAGTTCTGCGCCTCGTCGATCACCACGAAGGCGTTGTTGAGCGTGCGCCCGCGCATATAGGCGATGGGGGCGATCTCGATGGTGCCGTCGGACAGGCAGGCGCGCAGCCGCTTGCCGCCCAGGCGGTCCGACAGCGCGTCGTAGAGCGGGCGCAGGTAAGGGGCCAGCTTTTCCTGCATGTCGCCGGGCAGGAAGCCCAGGGACTCGCCCGCCTCGACCGCCGGGCGCGACAGGATGATGCGCGACACCCGGCCTTCGTCGAAGGCCTCGACCGCCGCCGAGATGGCCAGATAGGTCTTGCCGGTGCCGGCCGGCCCCAGCGCCAGGGTCAGATGGTGTTCGCGCACCGCCGCCATCAACCGGCGCTGGCCGTCGCTTTGCGGGCGGACCTTGCGGGTGTAGCTGCGGTCGCGCGGCCCCTCCTCGCCCAGCGGATGCCAGTCGGCATCGGCCGGATACAGGGTGACCACGGACTCGGACTTAGCGGTTCGCGCGACTCGCTTGGCCATGCTGTTCTCCCCGGAATGCGGAAAAGAAGAAGGCCCTTCCGGCGGGAAGGGCCTGGACGACGCCATGGCGACGGGTGGTGGGACGGGACGCGGCGAAGACAGATGCGCCGGCCGCCGCTGCGGGCGGAAATGCGGTGGGAATGGGCGCAGCGGCAAGGGACAAGTCGTTCACCGTCCTTAAGTCGCCAATCGCCAAAAACGCTAGCAGACTTGGAATCCGGCTGTCACCCACAATCAACGCCCTGCCGTTACTTTAATCAAACCGCAATACAGGTCGTTTGACTAAAATTTTAGCAATCGCGCCCAGGGATTCATCATTGCTGTTTTACGTCCATCTTTTCCAGATTGCCGCGCGCGGTATCGGCCGCGCCGCTTTCGGGCGCCAGATCGATGGTGCGCAGCCAGTCCTCACGCGCGCCGGAATCGTCGCCGCTCATCCGGCGCAGGATGCCGCGTTCCAACAGCGCGTCGGGAAAGTCGGGGTCCAGTTTCAGCGCCGCGTTGATGTCGTCGGCGGCGCCGGCCAGATTGTCCATGTAGCGCAAGGCCGAGCCGCGCAGGGTCAGCGCCTCGACGCGGTTGGGCTGGGCGCGCAGCACCTGGGCCAGCACCTCGACCGCCTGGGGATAATGGTGCAACTGAGCCAGCAGCACCGCATGATCCAGCAAAATGTCGGGATTGCCTGGGCTGAGAGTCAGCGCGGCGCGCTGGGCGGCATCGGCGCGCTCCAGATTGCCCAGCAAGATCCACGCCTGCGCCGCCTGGGCGAACATCTCGGCGCGCACCGCGTCGGCGCGCACGCTTTCATTGGCCAGGGTTTCCAGCCGCGTGGCCGCCTCGCCGTACTTGCCCAGGCCGATCAGGGCGACGGCGCCGCAATGGCGCGCCGCCTCGCCGCCGCCCAGCGACTGCCAGGTCAGCGCTTCCTCCCACCCCTGTTCCGGCTTGGTCTTCGCAAGGGTCAGGCAGGTGCGGTATTCCTGCGGGCCGTTGATCAGTTCGGCACGGGCGGCGACGGCGGGCATGGCGGCGGCCAGGACGGCCAAAAGAACAAAGCGGCGCATAGGACCCTTTGAAGCGTAAGTTTGCGGCATTACTTTGACCGGATTCGGCAACCTGGCAAGCCCCCGTTTGGCGGGCGGAAGGAACGACAAGACATGAGCCGCCGCTTCTTTCTGTTCGGGATGGGTTTTTCCGGCCGCGTCATCGCCCGCGCCCTGCTGGCGGCGGGCTGGCAGGTGGCGGGCACCACCCGCTCGGGCGAGGCGGCCGACCTGCCGGGCGTGCGGGTGTTCCCGTTCGACCGCGACCATCCGCTGCCCGACGACGCGCTGGACGGGGTGACCGCCGTGCTGTCGTCGGTGCCGCCCGACGAGCACGGCGATCCCGTGCTGGACCTGTGCGGCCAGCGGCTGCGGGCCGTGGCGCCGGCCTGGGCCGGCTATCTGTCCACCACCGGGGTCTATGGCGATTGCGGCGGCGCCTGGGTGACCGAGGACTCGCCGCTCTCCCCCACGCTGGACCGCTCGCGCCGCCGCGCCGCCGCCGAGGCCGCGTGGCAGGCCAGCGGCCTGCCCGTGCACGTCTTCCGCCTGGCCGGCATCTACGGCCCCGGCCGCTCGGCCATCGACACGGTGCGCGACGGCCGCGCCCGCCGCATCGTCAAGCCCGGACAGGTGTTCAGCCGCATCCACGTGGACGACATCGCCGCCACCGTGCTGGCGTCGCTGGCGCGGCCCAATCCGGGCGCCGCCTACAACGTCTGCGACGACGACGCGGCGCCGCCCCAGGACGTCATCGCTTATGCCTGCCAGCTTCTGGGCATGGCCGCGCCGCCCGAAATTCCGTGGGACGAGGCCAAGGCCGGCCTGTCGCCCATGGCGCTGTCGTTCTATGCCGACAACAAGCGGGTATCCAACGACCGCATCAAGCGCGAGCTGGGCGTGGTGCTGCGCCATCCCACCTATCGCGAAGGTCTTGCCGCCATCCTGGCGTCCTAGCAGGCACGCGGATTGCTTGACCCAGGGCAAGAACGTGCAAAATTGAGCGCCATGACGTCCATGTTCCAAGACCCCAAGGGCTATTACGCGGTGCTGGGGCTTGCCCCCGGCGCCGACCTGGCCGCCATCAAGGCGGCCTACCGCTCGCGGGTCAAGGCGGTGCACCCCGACCGCAACCGCTCAAGCCAGGCGGCCGAGGAATTCCAACGCCTTGCCGAGGCATACCGGGTGCTGCGCGACGTGGTCCACCGCGCCGAATACGAAGCCACCGGCGTGCATCCGCTGACCCAGGACGGCGACGATTATCCGGCCACGCCGTTCACCTGTTCCCATTGCGGCGCCATCACCGCCCAGCCCCGCTATGTGGTCTTCCATCAGGTCAAAAGTTACCTGCTGTGGGCGAAACGCCACCGGGTCGAGGGAATTTTCTGCCGGGACTGCGCCGACATCATGGCCGTGCGCGCCAGCACCAATACCTGGCTGCACGGCTGGTGGTCGCCGCCCGGGCTGGTGCTGGCGCCGCTGGCCCTGGTCCGCAACCTGTTCGGCGGCAGCAAGCCGCGCGACCAGAACGCACGGCTGCTGATACGTCAGGCCCGCGCCTTCCTGGCGCTCGATGAATTCGACCTGGCCCGCGCCCTGGCCGATCAGGCGGCCGGCTTTGCCCGGCTGTCGGTGCACAAGCGCCAGGTCGAGGAACTGCGCGCCGCCATTCCCTCTACCCCGGGCCGCCGCCTGCGCACCCGCTGGGCACCGTGGGCCGGCGGCGTGTTCGCCGCCCAGGCCGCGCCGCTGCTGGCGCTGCCGGCGGTGATCGGAGTGTTCGCGCTGATCGCCGCCAAGCCGTGGGACCAGCCGGTGGCCACCGCCGCCGGCATCGCGGTGCGCGCCGCCGAGATCGGCGACATCCGCCACGTGGCCACCGCCGACCTGAAATTGCGGCAGGCGCCGGGCGAGGGCACGCCGGTGCTGGCGCTGCTGGACCGCTTCACCACCGTCCAGGTGATCGGCACCGAAGGCGACGAATGGTCGCGGGTGAAAACCCCCGCCGGGGTCGAGGGCTGGGTGACCACGCGGGCGCTGTATGCCGGGTCGGGATCGCTGTTCAAGCAGGAATGGTGCGCCGCCAACCGTGGCAGCCCGCCGCAATCGGGCGAGGTGCTGGTGCGCCGCGCCACCGGCGAGCATCGCCTGCTGATCCACAACGACGGCCGCAAGGATGCGGTGGTCAAGCTCAAGACCGCCAGCGGCAACACGGTGGTGGCCTATTTCGTGCCCGCCACCTATACCATCGGCGTCAACGGCATCCCCGACGGCACCTACCGCATCGAATTCGCCACCGGCGCAGCCTATTCCCGCTCGTGCGGGATTTTCAGCGCCGACATGGAGGCCGGGCTGATGCCGTTCACCCTGACCTACAGGCAGGTGTCCACGGCGCGCGCCCAGTCGCTGACCGCCATGCCCGAAATCAGCCTGGTCACCGCGCCGGGCGATCCGCGCCAGCCCCAGCCGCTGGACCCCGACCGCTTCGCCGCCGACGATTGAGGCGGCGGCGAAACCGGATGACGGGTGGGCGGCTCAGCCGCATGACGGGTGGGCGGCTCAGCCGGCCGCGGCCGCGCTTTCGCGCTTGGCCTTGACGCGGGCGCGGGCCTCGACCAGTTCGCGGCCCATCTTGCGGATGTCGTGCAGCAGGGTCTCCACCACCAGGATCACCAGATCGGGGGTGCGGTTGATCTGCGCCTTCAGCGCCGCCTTGGGGATGACCATGCACACGGTGTCCTCGGCGGCGACGGCCGACGCCATGCGGGGGTGGTCGTCGATCAGCGCCATTTCCCCGAAGATGCCGTGGCAGCCGATCTCGCCCAGCGTCACCGGCTTGCCGTGCACCTCCTTGACGATGCAGACGCCGCCGCTCTCGACCACATAGGCCTCGTCGCCAGCCTCGCCCTCGCGGAAGATGACGGTGCCGGCCTTGAAGCGCTTGCGCGAGGTCTTGTCCGAGCCGCCGTCCTTGGCCGCCTGCTGGCCCTGCGCCACCGCCCGGCGGATGATGGGCTGGGCCACGCCGGGCGGCACCACCACCAGCGGCATGGGCTTGGGCAGGGGCGCGGCGATGCGACGCTCCAGTCCCTCGGGGACGGCGCGCTGCACCGTGCGCCGGCACGGCCCCACGTAGGCATCGGTGACCACGAAGGGGCGCGGGTTGACCAGCGCGTTGCGCACCCGGCGGAACAGGGAATCGGCGGAAAGCGGCTTGACCAGGAATTCGTTGACGCCGGCGTTGCGGGCCTCGATCACCTTGTCCATCTCGGCCATGCCCGAGATCATGACGATGGGCACCTCGCGGCACGGCACCTCATCGCCGGCGCGCACCAGCCGGGTGAAGACGATGCCGTCCATGGGCTGCATGTCGTGATCCACCAGCACGAGGTCGATCTTCTGCGTGCGCAGGATCTCGACCCCCGCCGGGCCGTCGCCGGCCTCGGCCACGTTGCGCACGCCGAATGAAAACAGCGCGGACTTGATGAACGAACGCGCGTAGCGGCTGTCGTCAACGATCAGCACATTGACCGGAGACAGGTCGATGTCGACGATCATGCAAACCCCGATGCCAAGGCCCGCCGCCCCCTGTGCGCACCCTTCACTCTTCTGTTCTATCTCTAATCGGCTACCTAACCAAGGGGGGATCGGGCCGCCTTGCTTGACGGCAATCAATGAGGGGGGATATGACCGTCGAAAGAATGCAGCCATCTTTCGGGGAACCTGCGAGTCATGATGGAAGGCCAGTTCCGGTCGGGCGCGAAGCCCATGACACCTCCATTTTCGCCGGTGCTGTTGCTGGGGCTGGCGCTCAAGCCGCTGCGCCCGGCGGTGCTGCAGCCGGTGTTCGACGCCATGCTGCGGGTGGTCAGGAAGCGCCATCCCGACATCCTGGAACGCATGGAGCCGTTCCAGGACAAGGTGGTGTGCATCGATCCCGTCGATCTGCCCTTCGTGCTGCTGCTGGAACCCAACACCGAACAGCCGCGCCTGACCGTGCGCCGCGCCGTCGATCCCGACGAGTCGCACGCCACCATCCGCGGCCCGCTGGAGACGCTGATCGCGCTGGCCGAGGGCAAGATGGACGGCGACGCCCTGTTCTTTTCCCGCCAGTTGCTGATCGAGGGCGACACCGAGGTGGTGGTGGCGCTCCGCAACGCCATCGACGGCGCCGGCATCGACCTGATCGCCGACCTGACCAGCGTGCTGGGACCGCTGGCCAACCCCGCCCGCCGGGTCGCCGATGCCGCACTCGAAGCCGCCACCCACATGCGCCAGAACGTGGAAACCCTGCGTCAGGCGCTGATCGCGCCGGCCCTGGCGGGCGCCGCCGCCCGCGATGCGCGCCTGGCCGAGCTGGAAGCCGAGGTCAAGGCGCTGCGCAAGGCCAACCGCCGAGGACATGCCTGATGGACCAATTGATTCGCCCCGAGCTGGTTTGCCCGGCCGGCACCCCGGCGGCGCTGAAAAGCGCGGTCGAGGCCGGCGCCGACTGCGTCTATGTGGGCTTTCGCGACGAGACCAATGCGCGCAACTTCCCCGGCCTGAATTTCAGCCGCAAGGAGCTTGAGGAGGGCATCGCCTTCGCCCATGACCACGGCGCCAAGGTGCTGGTGGCCATCAACACCTTCCCGCGCGCCGGCAGCCCGGAAATCTGGCACCAGGCGGTGGACGACGCGGCGCGGCTGGGCGCCGACGCGGTGATTCTGGCCGATGTGGGCCTGATCGCCTATGCCGCCGCCCGCCATCCCGGCCTGCGCCTGCACCTGTCGGTCCAGGCCGCCGCCAGCAACGTCGAGGCCATCCGCTTCTATGCCGAGCGGTTCGGCGTGTCCCGCGTGGTGCTGCCGCGCGTGCTGACCGTCCAGGAGATCGCCGCCGTCAACGCCCAGATCCGTCCCGTCGAGACCGAGGTGTTCGTGTTCGGCGGCCTGTGCGTCATGGCCGAGGGCCGCTGCGCGCTGTCGTCCTATGCCACCGGCCAATCGCCCAACATGAACGGCGTGTGCAGCCCGGCCGCCCATGTCCGCTATGTGGACAACGCCAGCGGCACCAAGTCGCAACTGGCGGGCTTCACCATCAACCAGTTCAACCACGGCGAGCCGGCGGGCTATCCCACCCTGTGCAAGGGCCGCTTCAACGCCAACGGCAAGACCAGCTACCTGTTCGAGGAACCCACCTCGCTGAACACGCTGGCCATGCTGCCCGACCTGATGAAGGCCGGCGTCACCGCCTTCAAGATCGAGGGCCGCCAGCGCGGCCGCGCCTATGTGGCGGCCGTGGTGCAGGCGTTCCGCGCCGGCGTCGATGCCGTTCTGGCCGGCCGGCCGTTGCCCGACATGGACCTGGACCGCATCACCGAGGGCGGCCGGCAGACCACCGGCGCCTATGAGAGGGCGTGGCGTTGACCGACATCATCCTGTCCCAGCCCAGGCTGACCCTGGGGCCTGTGCTGTTCAACTGGAAGCCGGAACAGCTCCGCGACTTCTATTTCCGCATCGCCGACGAGGCGGACGTGGACACCGTGTGCGTGGGCGAGGTGGTGTGCTCGAAGCGCAGCCCGTTCTTCACCCCCATGCTGCCCGAGGTGATCGCCCGCCTGGCCGCCGCCGGCAAGGAAGTGGTGCTGTCGTCGCTGGCGCTGATCATGAACGAGCGCGAACTGCGCGAGGCGCGTGAACTGGCGGGCGGCGAAGGCTGGCTGGTGGAGGCCAACGACATCTCGGTGGCGTCCATGATGGGCGGCAAGCCGTTCGCCGTCGGTCCGCTGGTCAACGTCTACAACGAAGGCACGCTGGCCTATCTGGAAAGCATCGGCGCCATCCGCGCCTGCCTGCCGGCCGAATTGCCGGCCGAGGTGATCGCCATCCTGGCCAAGGCCGCCAAGTGCGAGATCGAGGTCCAGGCGTTCGGCCGCCTGCCGCTGGCCATCTCGGCGCGCTGCTATCACGCGCGCTCGCGCAATCTGGCCAAGGACGGCTGCCAGTACGTCTGCGCCGAGGACCCCGACGGCATGGCGGTGGACACGCTGGACGACGAGCCGTTCCTGGCGGTGAACGGCACCCAGACCATGTCGTACCATTACCTCAGCCTGCTGGGCGAGCTGGACGCCCTGCGCGCCGCCGGCGTCAAGCGCTTCCGGCTGTGGCCGCAGGCGGTGGACATGGTGGCGGTGGCCGCTGTGTTCCGTCGGCTGCTGGCCGGCGCCATCGCCCCGGGCGAGGCGGCGGCCGAGCTGGAGCGCCTGTGTCCGCGCGCCGAATTCGCCAACGGCTATTTCCATGGCCGCGAGGGGCACCTGTATCTGGAAAGCGACGCCTGACGCGCCTGCCCGCCTTGCCGCGCCAGCGTCTCGGGCGGGGTCTTGTCGGGCGCGCGGGCTGCCTGCATACTGGCAGCCCTTGGGGGAAGGACGCCGCGTTTGGGGATGCGGCGCCTTGGGGTTCAGGCTAGGGACGCAAGCATGGCGGGCGAGGCGAACAGCGACAAGAAGCCGAGTGAAGGCGCGAACGCGGAGGACGGCGTCATCCGCTTTGAGCACAAGTTCTTTGGCTCGTTCGAGGATCTGTACTTCCGCCTGACCGACACCGGCGAAGCGGTGGCGGTGATCAAGCTGGCCAGCAACGAGGCGGTGCTGGGCTTCGACGGCATCCGCCGCGAATTCATGTTGACCGAACAGACCGCCGACGGCCGCATGCTGAACAAGGTGGCCGAGGGGCTGCAATTCGTGCGCGGCCTGCGGGTCGGCGACCCGCTGCCCAAGGAGATCCTGACGCGCGAGGCGTCGTGGGAGCCGTCCGACCGCCACCTGCGCATCGCCCGCCAGCGCCTGACCATGCAGTTGGTGACCTGGCTGACCGGCAACGAACACATCTTCACCTCGGCCGAGGAGCTGATGCAGGTCGCCGAGGACCCGCAGGTGAAGAAGAACGTCAGCATCGCCTTTTCCGAGGCGGCCGAGGCGCTGGGACTGGGCCGCGAGAACCGCGAACAGGTGGTGCAGTACATCGAGACGCTGTCCAAGGAACTGGCCTATATCGAGGCCGAGCGCGACATCTATGCCGAGATCAAGCGCAACGATGAAAAGGTCCAGGGGCTGCGCCGCCTCTACAGCGCCGATCGCGGCATGATCGAAACCACCGACCAGGTGGCGCGCCTGTACCAGCGCGCGCTCAAGGTCTTTCAGGATTATTTCGACCAGGTCGACGCCCAGACCGGCGAAATCCTGGCCATGCTGAAGAACATCGACAACCAGATCGACTATATCCGCGAGGTGCGCGACGAGCTGCACCGCCGCCTGCTGCCGTGGGAAGACGTGATCCCCATCTGGAAGACGGTGTTCGTGGTCAAGTCCGAGGAAAACATCGTCCGCATCCGCGATCTCTACCAGTTCCTGGCGCCGCGCTTCATGCAGGTGAACGAATGGGTGCTGGTGACCAAGCGCGGCTTCGAACAGGCCAAGAAGAAGCCCATCGGCGGCGTCATGCGCTGGTAGGCGGCACACCTGGGGTGTGCCGCCATGGCGGCCTGTAACGGCCCATCGGGGGCGCGCCCGCATCGGGCCGCGCCCCTCGCTTCCTCATGCGTCAGCTTCGCACCTCGGCCAGGAAACGCTCCACCTCGCCTTCCAGGCGGCGCGCCTGTGCGTTGAGATGGGTGGCCGAGGCCAGGACGCCGTCGGCGCGGAGGCCGGTCTGGGCGACATCGTCGCGCAATCCGCCGATGGCGTCGGTGACCTGTCCCGCGCTGTGCGCCGCGCGGTCCACGTTGCGGGCGATCTCCTGGGTGGCGGCGCGCTGCTGTTCCACCGCGGCGGCGATGGCGGAACTGATCTCGTTGACCCGGGTGATGGTGCCGGCAATGCCGCCGATGGCGCCCACCGCGCGGTCGGTGGCGTTCTGCACCTGCTCGATCTGGGTCGAGATTTCCTCGGTGGCCCGCGCCGTCTGGGTGGCCAGCGCCTTGACCTCGCCGGCCACCACGGCAAAGCCCTTGCCGGCCTCGCCGGCACGCGCCGCCTCGGTGGTGGCGTTCAACGCCAACAGGTTGGTCTGGCTGGCGATGTCGCCGATCATGGTGGCCACCTCGCCGATGCGGGCGACCGCCTGGGCAAGGCCGCCGATCATGCGGCTGGCATCGTCGGATTCCCGCACCGCCCCGGCCGAGATGGTGTTGGCCTGGGCGGCCTCGCGGCCGATCTCGGCGATGGAGGCAGCCAGTTCCTCGGCGGCGGCCGCCACGGTGGCGACGTTGTGCGACGCCTCGACGGCGGCATTGGCCACGGTGCTACCGGTATCGGCAGCGCGGTCGGCGATGGCGCGCATGTCGGCGGCGGCACCGTGCATGTCGGCCGCCGCCTGTGACACGCCGCCCACCACCCCGGCCACGCTGGCATGGAACGTATCGGCCAACTGCGCCATGGCGGCGCGGCGATCGGCGGCGGCCTTCTGGGCCGCCTGTTCCTGCTGTTCCCGCAGGCGGGCGACGGCGATGGCGTTGTCCTTGAACACGCCCAGCGCCCGGGCCATCGCCCCCACCTCGTCGCCCCGCCCGGCGCCGGTGACCGCCACGTCCAGGCGGCCATGGGCCAACGGTCCATGGCGGCGGTCAGATCACGCACCGGCCGGCTGATGCTGCGCGCCGCCACCCAGGCCAGCACGCAGCCCACCGCCACCGCCGCCACCGACAGCAACAGCACCATCAGGCGGGCGTTACGCTCGGTCGCCTCGGTGCTGCTGCGCACCTGGGCCTCGCGGGCCTCGGCGCTGGCGCGCAGGTCGGCGGCCAGCGTGCTCATGCGCTCGCCATGCTCCAGCAGCACGGCGGTCTGGGCGCCCAGTTCCACGTTGCGGGCGATCAGCACCTCGTAGGATTCGCCATAGGCGCGGACGGCCGCCGACAGGTCGTCCAGGCCGGCGGCATGGGTCAGGCTGCCGGCGCGCGCGATGAGCGTGTGGGCGCGCTCCACCTCGGCGCCAGCGCTGGCCTCGAGGGTGCGGCGCACGAACAGCCGTGCCTCCAGCATGGCGGCATGGGCCTTGACCAGACTGGGATTGCCGCTGCGTTCGGCCTCGCGTTCGATGCCGGGGGCGGCAATGTCGCCGTACTTGCGGATGTCCAGATGGGCGGCCTTGCGGCGGTTCAGGATGTCCACCACCGCCTGGGTGCCGGCGCGGTAGCGTTCGAACTCGGCGCGCAGGTCGCGGACCATGGCCGCAAGGCCCGCACCACCCGGCGTCGAAGCGCCCCCCGCCGTCCCGGCAAACGCCGCGGCGCCCCAAGGGCACGGAAGGGGGCGGCATGCCGCCGCCCCGCGCGCTGTTCTTTCAGGGGCCGGGGCTATTCCTCGGGGTGCAGCTTCTTGTAGACCTTGGCCTCGTGGATGATGAAGGCGTCGATCATCGAGCGGTAGATGTGTTCCACCAGATCGGCGTCCATTCCTTCCTCGATGGCCATATGGCGCACCTTGAGGATGATCTGCTCGATGCGCGGCGTGTCCACCACCGCCGCCTTGGTCGGCTTGAAGCGGGCGGCCTGTTCCACGTACGACGCCCGTTCGGCCAAAAGCGGCACGATCCGGCGGTCCAGACGGTCGATATTCTCGCGCACTTCCGCGAGGTTCTTGCATTCCGGCATGCCGGCGCCTCCTAGTATGCGTATTCCTTGAACAACGGATCGACGCGGCCCTGCCAGCGGCCGTGATAGGCCTCCAGCATTTCCTCGGCCGGGGTGCGGCCCGATTCGGCGATGGCCATCAGGGTGTCGAGGAAGACCGATTCGTCGCGGCCCGATTCGTTGCGGCGGTTGCGGTTCTTCAGCCCCTGGGCCGACAGCGCCAGCACCTCGCACGCCAGGTCGCGCACGCTGTGGCCGGCCACCCTGGCCGCCAGGCCCAGGCGCGGCACGTCGGCCCGCAGCCGCTCGCGCTCCTCCATGCTCCAGCCCTTGGCGATGTCCCAGGCGGCGTCCAGCGCCCCCTGATCGTAAAGCAGGCCGACCCAGAAGGCCGGCAACGCGCACAGCCGCCGCCACGGCCCGCCGTCGGCGCCGCGCATTTCCAGGTATTTCTTGAGCCGCACCTCGGGGAAGGCGGTGGTCAGATGGTCGCTCCAATCGCCGATCGTCGGGCGCTGGCCCGGCAACGCCGGCAGGCGGCCGTCCATGAAGTCGCGGAAGGACTGGCCCGAGGCGTCGATATAGCGGCCCTCGCGGTAGACGAAGTACATGGGCACGTCGAGCATGTAGTCCACGTAGGCCTCGAACCCCATGCCGTCCTGGAACACGAAGGGCAGCATGCCGCAGCGGTCGGGGTCGGTGTCGGTCCACACGTCCGAGCGGGTGGACAGCAGGCCGGTGGGCTTGCCCCCCTCGAACGGCGAGCAGGCGAACAGCGCGGTGGCCAGCGGCTGCAGGGCCAGCGACACCCGGAACTTCTTGACCATGTCCGCCTCGGAGGCGAAATCCAGGTTCACCTGCACGGTGCAGGTGCGCAGCATCATGTCCAGGCCCTTGCTGCCGCGCTTGGGCATGTACTCGCGCATGATCTTATAGCGGCCCTTGGGCATCCACGGGATGTCCGCGCGCGCCCATTTGGGCTGGAAGCCCATGCCGAGAAAGCCGATCCCCAGGCGCGAGGCCACCTGCTTGACCTGTTTCAGGTGTTCGTAGGTTTCCTGGCAGGTCTGGTGGATGGACTCCAGCGGCGCGCCGGACAGCTCCAACTGGCCGCCCGGCTCCAGCGTCACCGAGGCGCCGGATTCGTCGATCAGGGCGATCAGGTTGTCGCCTTCCAGAACCGGCTGCCAGCCGAACTTGCGCAAGCCCTCAAGCATGGCGCGCACGCCGCGCTCGCCCTCGTAGGGCAAGGGACGCAAATCGTCCTGGGTATAGGCGAATTTCTCGTGCTCGGTGCCGATGCGCCATTGGCTGGCGGGCTTGCACCCGGATTCCAGATAGGCGACGAGCTGCTGCTTGGAAGTGATCGGCTCGCCGCTGGGCTTGGCGGGTGCGGACATGTCAAGACCCTGGCTGTGTGGGGTTTTTCGCGAATGGAATGCCAGGGTAGCAAACGCTTAAGCGGCCGCCAGCGTCAAGCGTCGTTTTGGAGAACGGGGGCACGCGGCAGCACCTCTTGACGCCGCCGCGCCCGCCGTGGTCACGCTCCGGCGTGGTGTTCCGCCGCCGCCGGGGCGGCCCGTCCCAGGCCGGTGTCGGGGTCGCGCAGCACGTAGCCGCGGCCCCAGACGGTTTCGATGTAGCTGTCGCCGCCGGTGGCGGTGGCCAGCTTCTTCCTGAGCTTGCAGATGAAGACGTCGATGATCTTCAGCTCGGGTTCGTCGATGCCGCCATAAAGGTGGTTGAGGAACTGCTCCTTGGTCAGCGTCTGGCCCTTGCGCAGGCTCAGCAGTTCCAGGATGCCGTATTCCTTGCCGGTCAGGTGCAGCGGCTCGCCGCCCGCCTCGACCGTGCGGGTATCCAGGTTCACCGACAGCTTGCCGGTGCGGATGATGGATTGGGCATGCCCCTTGGAGCGGCGGACGATGGCCTGGATGCGGGCCACCAATTCGCCACGGTCGAAGGGCTTCGTCAGATAGTCGTCGGCGCCGAATCCCAGGCCCTTGATCTTCTTGTCCGGCTCGGTCAGGCCGGACAGGATCAGGACCGGGGTTTCCACCCGCGCCGCGCGCAGGCGCCGCAGAACCTCGTAGCCGTCCATGTCGGGCAGCATCAGGTCCAGCAGGATGATATCGTAGTCGTACAGCTTGCCGATCTCGAGACCATCCTCGCCCAGCGCCGTCGTATCGACGACCATACCTTCGGCCTTGAGCATCGTCTCGATGACCTGGGCCATCATACGGTCGTCTTCGACCACCAGCACTCGCATGGGAATATCCCCGTTTTTCCGCGTATTGAGGATGTGGTAACCATAAGGGGGTATCGTGGCGACTTCAAGGCGCCCGGCATGTAAGCCCCTCACGAATAAGGATGATTTTGCATCCAGTCGATCCAATCCCTGCGACTTTTGACGCGAATTTGAAGAGGTTCGGTTGAAGTTCCTGGTCCGCAATCTCGTCAACGACATCGAACGCCTGAGCGACGTGCAGGTCTATGGCCGGGTCGCCGCCGTCCAGGGCATGCTGATCGAGGCGGGCGGCGTGCAGCGCCAGATCTCGGTGGGCGACCGCTGCCATGTGGTGGCCCGGGACGGCCGCCGCGTGCCATGCGAGGCGGTGGGCTTCCGCAACGGCCGCGCGCTGCTGATGCCGTTCGTGGACGTCAACGGCGTCGGCCTGGGCTGCCGCACCGAGGTGCAGGATTCCGAACCCGTGGTCTATCCCGAACGTTCGTGGCTGGGCCGCGTCATCAACGCCTTCGCCCAGCCGGTGGACGGGCTGGGCGCGCTGGGCCTGGGCGACATCGCCTATCCCATCCGCAACCGCCCGCCGCCCGCCGCCTCGCGCTCGCGCGTGGCGGGCAAGGTGGATCTGGGCGTGCGCGCGGTCAACGCCTTCCTCACCATGTGCCGGGGCCAGCGCATGGGCATCTTCGCCGGCTCGGGCGTGGGCAAGTCGTCCATCCTGTCCATGATGGCCAAGAACACCTCGTGCGATGTGTCCATCATCGGCCTGATCGGCGAACGCGGCCGCGAGGCGCGCGAGTTCATCGAGGACGACCTGGGCGAGGAGGGCATGAAGCGGTCGGTAGTGATCTGCTCGACCTCGGACGAAAGCCCGCTGATGCGCCGCCAGGCCGCCTATCTGACCCTGTCGGTGGCGGAATATTTCCGCGACCAGGGGCTGGACGTGCTGTGCATGATGGATTCGGTCACCCGCTTCGCCATGGCCCAGCGCGAGATCAGCCTGTCGGCGGGCGAGCCGCCGGCGTCGAAGGGCTATACCCCCACCGTGTTCGCCGAACTGCCGCGCCTGCTGGAGCGCGCCGGCCCGGGCACCGGCAAGGGGTCGATCACCGGCCTGTTCACCGTGCTGGTGGACGGCGACGACCACAACGAACCCATTTCCGATGCGGTGCGCGGCATCCTGGACGGCCATATCGTGCTGGACCGCGCCATCGCCGATCGCGGCCGCTATCCGGCGGTCAACATCCTGCGGTCGGTGTCGCGTACCATGCCGGGCTGCAACAACCAGCAGGAAAACGATCTGGTGCGGCGCGCCCGCCGCCTGCTCGCCACCTATGAGGACATGGCCGAGCTGATCCGGCTGGGCGCCTATCGCAAGGGCACCGACCCGGCGGTGGACGAAGCCATCCACTATTACCCCATGATCGAGGAATTCCTGATCCAGGGCAAAAAGGACGCCACCTCGCTGCACAATTGCTATGCCGGCCTGGCGCAGATTCTCGGCATGCCGTTCGACGGCGACGGCATGGGACGCAAGGAATGACACCCGCCCCCCGCCGCGCGGGCGCCGGCCAAGGGTTCGCAAGGGGTGATCGCTGATGGCCAAGCCGGCCAAGGGCCTCAAGACGCTGATCCGTCTGTCCAAGTTCAACGTGGACGAAAAGCGCCGCACGCTGACCGCGCTGCAAACGCGCGAGGACGCCATCATCGAGGAAATCCGCCAGGGCGAGGAACAGCTCAAGCGCGAGCAGGAACTGGCCGCCGCCGACGCCACCGGCGTCGGCTTCGCCTATGGCGCCTTCCACAAGGCGTGGATGGTCCGCCGCGACATGATGCGCCAGGCGCTGGCCGCCGTGCGCCAGCAGATCGAGGTGGCGCGCGACGAACTGGCCGAGGCCTTCCGCGAGCAGAAGACCTATGAGGTCACCCAGGCCAACCGCGAGAAGCGCGAGCGCGAGGAAGCCGACCGCAAGGAACAGATCTTCCTGGACGAGATCGGCCTGAACATGCACCGCCGCCGGACCGAGGCGGAAGCCGAGGCCGACCGCGAGGAGCAGGGCGGCTGACGCAGGCCCGCCGCCATGCTATACCGCCCGCCATGACCGACACCCCGCCGCCGCCCGCCCCCATCGCCACCAACCTGACCGGCTATCTGGCCGCCGAGGGGTTCGAGGCCGATCTGCGCACCGAACTGGATGGCTGCGTGGTGCAGGAGCACGGCCGCCTGTTCCTGGCCGAAGGCCCCGCCGGCCCCGCCGCCTGGGCGCAGAACGTCTGGCACGACGTGGTGCGCATCCCCATCGCCTCGATCGGCGACGGCGCCCGAGCCTTGCGCGCCATCCAGCGCAATTGGTGGCCCTATGCGCCCGGCCTGCACCGGCGCACGGCGCTGATGGTGGACAAACTCCCCAAGGTGTCGGCCAAGCCCCTCACCTTCGGCACTCCCGCGCCGGCGGCGCCGCTGGGGTCCTTCACCCTTTTGGACGAACACACCCTGCTGGCGGCCGCCCGCTGCGACAGCCCGTTCCCCAACGGCGAATGCCATTTCGTCGAGGACAGGACCACGCCGCCCAACCGCGCCTATCTCAAGCTGTGGGACGCCTTCACCCGCCTGGGCGTGGGGCCGAAGCCGGGCGAGCTGTGCCTGGACCTGGGGGCGTGCCCCGGCGGCTGGAGCTGGGTGATCGCCACCCTGGGGGCCAAGGTCATCAGCGTGGACAAGGCGCCGCTGGCGCCCAGCATCGCCGCCCTGCCCAACATCACCCCCCGCCAGGAAAGCGCCTTCGGCCTGGACCCGCACAGCGTGGGGCCGGTGGACTGGCTGTTCTCGGACATCATCTGCTATCCCGAGCGGCTGTTGGGGCTGGTCCAGCGCTGGCGCGCCACCGGATTGGTGCGCAACTTCCTGTGCACCATCAAGTTCCAGGGCGAGACCGATTTCGCCACCGCGCGGGCGTTTGCCGCCATTCCCGGATCGCGCCTGTTCCACCTGTTCCACAACAAGCACGAACTGACCTGGGTCCTCCTGGAGAACGAGGCCGCACAGGCCGATGTTGCCCTGGCGCAGGTGAACGGGTAAACCATAAAACATTCTTCGACTTGCCCTTGGGGGCCTTGGGGTCATGGCCGTTCCTACGCTTCCTCCGCCGGTGGATATCGATAACGACACCAAGAAGGCCATCATCGATGGTCTGAAAAAGGTGTTGGCCCGTTTTCAGCAGAACCGGTTGGTGGATGAACACCTGACCTATCAGGACCTGATTTCCCATCCGGACGTCCTGGAAAAGTTCATCGCGCTGTTCCTGGCCAACCGCGAAGCCTGCGACGACATCGTCAAGGCCAAGGACGGCAAGCCGGTGCGCGACAACGACCAGATGCTGGCCTGCCCGGTGTCGTTGAACCAGATTCAGCAATTGCTGGTGCGCACCTGCGCGAAAAAGGTGTTCGAGGCCGACAAGACCCCGCACACCGTCACCGAGACGGTGACGCGCAAATCCCTGTTCGGCCTGATCAAGAAGACCGAGCAGGTGGAGGTCACCCGCGTCGGCAACGACCCCATCGAGGAACGCAAGCTGCGCGAATTGTCGCGCTATCTGGCCTTCGACTGGCAATTGCCGCTGCTGCAGGCCTATCGCGACCATCTGTCCTATCCCCAGATGATGGAGATCGGCGACGACATCGTCGCCCTGCGCACGCCCGCCGACATCGCCACCGTGGGCCAGTTCGAGCCGGCCATCCTGAGGAAGGTCAAGGCCGCCGCCGGCCCCGACTTCACCGACATCCTGCTGCACCGGCCCCAGGCCATCGCCGGCGTCGCGGTATGGAACCGCGACATGTACGAGTTCTATCGCAAGATGCTGGGCGACGCGGCGTGGACCTTCTTCGCCCGCGAAAAGGACTTCTTCAACGTGGTGGCGTCGCTGGACAAGCCGGTGGCCAGGGTCTACGGCGAGGTGCTGGCCTTCATCGCGTCCGAAAGCCTGACCGAGATCCAGCGCCTGAACATCGACAAGAGCGAGGTGCTGGTCACCTCGCTGCGCGGCGCCTTCGGCGACCGCCTGCCCCAGGTGCTGGGCCACCCCGCCTTTGCCAAGGACATCCTGCGCAAGGTGGTGGACAACATGCTTCACATGAACCAGGAAAAGGACAAGCTGATGGCGTCTTTTTCCCTGACCTGCAAGGCCATGGTGCCCACCGTCAACGAATGGCTGGCCAAGCAACGGTGACGCGGCGGCCGAGGCCGCCCGCACTCCTGCCCGCTTTCGTTGTGATTTCACGCATATTGTCGTTCATCAAGCGGCGTCCTTTCGTTTACAAGGCCGCAACAATGCTGCATCTTCCTTGATTATGACTGCCGCCGCCGCGTCCAAACGACTGCTTGTCATCGAGGACAATCCCGGTGACCAGAGACTGATCGCGATCAAACTCGCGGAGGCTCAGGTCCCGTGGAAGGCCGACCTGTGCGGCTGCTTGGCCGACGGCCTGCGCATGGCGCAGGAGCACGCGTATGAGTGCGTCCTGGCCGATCTGGGCCTGCCCGACGCCTCGGGACTGCAATCGGTCGTGCGCATGAAGGCGCAATCCCCGGACACGGCGCTGGTGGTGCTGACCGGGCTGGACGACGAGCGCGTGGCCCAGGATGCCATCCGCGCCGGCGCCCAGGATTACGTGGTCAAGTCGCTGGCCGGGCTGGAACTGCTGCCGCGCGTCATCCGCCACGCCATCGAACGCCAGCAGGCGCAGGTCCAACTGGAACTGTCGCACCACACCACCCAGGCGCTGCTGGACGCCAGCCACGACGTCGCCCTGCTGCTGGACGCCGACGGCCGCATCATCACGCTGAACGTGCAGGCCGCCGAACAACTGGGCCACCGCACCGATGAATTGGAGGGCGAAAACCTGTTCGCCCTGCTGCCCAAGGCGCTGGCCGCGCATCGCCGCTCGTATTTCGAGCAGGCGCTGGACACCGGCCGCACGGTGGAGTTCGAGGATTCCGACGGCCTGCGCTGGTTCGCCAGCCGCATCCTGGCGGTGGGCGAGGCCGGCGAGCGGCGCTGCGCCTTCTATTCCCGCGACATCACGTCCGAGCGCGCCGCCGCCGAGAAGCTGGCCGAGGCCAAGGAAGACGCCGAGCTGGCCAACCGCTCCAAGACCGAGTTCATGGCGCGCATGAGCCGCGACATCCGCACACCGCTCAACGACGTCATCGGCTTTGCCGAGATGATCTCGACCGAGATGCTGGGCGCCATCCAGCCCGGCGGCTATCGCGACTATGCCGAGAGCATCCTCAATTCCGGCAGCCAGATCCTCAAGATGCTGGACCGCATCACCGACGTGTCCATGCTGGAATCGGCGCTGCTGAAGGACCAGGCGTCCTACCGCGATCTGGTGGAACTGTCGCCCGACCTGATCTGCGTGTGCGTGGACGGCATCGTCGAGCGCATCAACGCCGCCGGCCTGGGCATGCTGCGCGCCCCTTCCGCCTCGGCGTGCGAGGGCAAGGCGTTCGTGGATTTCGTCCACGCCGATTACCTGCCGCTGTTCGAATCGGGGCTGGAGGCGCTGTACGAGGAGGACCACCCGGTCCCCGTCAAGATCGTCACCTTCGCCGGCCGCCTGCGCGACGTGGAGCTGAACGCGGTGCCGCTGCGCCGCGACGGCCGCACCGCGACGCTGCTGGTGGGGCGCGACACCACCGAGGTGACCGCCGCCATGCGCGCGGTGGCGGCCCGCGAACACCGCATCCGCGCCATCATGGATACGGTGCTGGACGGCATCGTCACCATCGACGAGGACGGCGTGATCGTCTCCGCCAACCTGTCGGTGGAGCGCATCTTCGGCTATTCGCTGTCCGAACTGATCGGCGCGCCGGTTTCCCTGCTGATGCCGGAGCCGGACGCCACCAACCATCACGATTACATCCGCAACTATCTGGACGGCGCGGGCGGCACCGTGATCGGCATGGGCCGCGAGGTGATGGCCAAGCGCAAGGACGGCACGGCGTTCCCGGTGCACCTGTCGGTGTCGGAACTGCGTCTGGACAAGCGCCGGCTGTTCACCGGCACCATCCGCGACCTGACCGAAAACAAGCAACTGGCCCAGCGCGTGGCCTATCTGGCCAACCACGATTCGCTGACCGACCTGCCCAACCGCACCTTGCTGACCGAACGGCTGGGCCAGGCGCTGGCGATGGCGCGCGGCAACCACCAGCACGTCGCCTGCGTCACCATCGACCTGGAAGGCTTCACCACCGTCAACGATTCGCTGGGCCACGACGTGGGCAACGCGCTGCTGCGCGAGACCGCGCGCCGCCTGGGCCTGGCGGTGGCCAACAACGGCGGCACCGCCGCGCGTCTGGCCGGCGACGAATTCGCCGTGGTGCTGCCGGGCTTGCGCGATCTAGCCGCCGTCACCCGCGCGGTCGAACAGGTGCGCGACGCGGTGGTCACCACCTTCCACACCCACGACACCGAACTGACGCTGGCGGCGGATTTCGGCATTTCGGTCTTTCCGCGCGACGGCGACGAGGCGCTGGAGCTGCTGCGCAATTCCGAAATGGCGCTGCATCAGGTCAAGCGCCGCCCGGACGAGCATGTGGGCTTCTTCGACGCCGCCATGTCGTTCGCGGTGTCCGAGCGGCTGACGCTGGAACGCAGCCTGAAGGACGCCCTGCGCGACGGCCATTTCGAGCTGTTCTATCAGCCGCAGGTGCGGCTGCGGGACTACCGGCTGGTGGGCGCCGAGGCGCTGATCCGCTGGCGCCACCCCGAGCTGGGGGTGATCGCGCCCGACAAGTTCATTCCAGTGGCCGAGGAAACCGGCCTGATCGTGCCTATGGGCCGCTGGGTGCTGGAAACCGCCTGCCGCCAGATGCGCGCCTGGACCGACCAGGGGCTGGCGCCGCTGCGCATCGGCGTCAACATTTCCGGCCGCCAGTTCCGCGAGGCCGATCTGGCCGACACCGTGGCCACCACCATCGTCGAAACCGGGATCGATCCCCGCCTGCTGGACCTGGAGCTGACCGAAAGCATGCTGATGGCCGACGGCGAGGCGACGCTGAAACTGTTGCGCGCGCTGGCCGAGCTGGGGGTCACGCTGTCGATCGACGATTTCGGCACCGGCTATTCCTCGCTGGCCTATCTCAAGCGTTTCCCGGTCAATACGGTCAAGATCGACCGCGCCTTCGTGCGCGACCTGGACCATGACGAGGACGGCCGCGCCATCGCCAACGCCATCATCTCGCTGGCCCATTCGCTGTCGATGAAAACCATCGCCGAGGGCGTGGAGACCGAGGTGCAGGCAAGCCTGCTGGCCAAGCATGGCTGCGACGAAATCCAGGGGTACATGATCGGCCGGCCGCTGCCGGTGGCCGATTTCACCCAATTCGCCAAGACCTACGATGCTTCTGCCCGCATCGGAGAAACCGCCGGAATCGCATCCGGCCAGGGAGTGGGGCAATGAGCGGTACCGTCGTCATCGTCGAAGACAATGCGATGAACATGAAGCTGTTGGAGCAGGCGCTGACCATCGCCGGCTATCAGACGGTGAAGTCGTCGGACGGCGACGGGCTGGTGGACCTGACCGCCGAAAGCGGCGCGGCGCTGATCCTGATGGACATCCAGTTGCCCAAGCATTCCGGCGTCGATCTGCTCAAGCAGCTCAAGGCCGACGACCGCACCAGCGCCGTGCCGGTGGTGGCGGTGACCGCCTTTGCCGATCCCGATTCCATCGCCGGCTTCCTGCGCGAGGGCTTCGACCAGGTCATCACCAAGCCGCTGTCCATCCGCAAGCTGCTGGACGAGGTCGAGCGCTACTGCGGATAGGCG
>JAFAAW010000016.1 GCA_023426365.1 Pseudomonadota bacterium | reverse complement strand
CGTCGGAACCCGAGGCCGACGGCAGCGGCCCCCGTCTGGGCCTGGGCGGCGCCTGGACCGGCCTGCGCACCGCGGCCCCGCTGTTGCCGGCGGGCGACGCGGCGCTGCTGGGCTATGCCCGGGCCATGACGATCTGGCATCACCGCCACCGCTTCTGCGGGACGAGCGGCGCCCCCACCGAATCCCGCGATGGCGGCTATGTGCGCCAGTGTGTGGACGTCCGCTGCAATGCGCACAGCTATCCGCGCACCGACCCGGCGGTGATCATGCGGGTGACGAACGGCGACAATGTGCTGCTGCACCGCCAGCCGGGCTGGCCGGCCGGCCAATGGTCGGTGCTGGCCGGTTTCGTCGAACCGGGCGAAACGCTGGAAGAGGCGGTGGCGCGCGAGGTGCGCGAGGAAACCGGCATCCAGGTCGCGGACGTCACCTATGTGGGCAGCCAGCCCTGGCCCTATCCCGGCTCGGTCATGCTGGCGTTCTCCGCCCGCGCGGCGTCGGGCACCCTGACCCCCGACCCCCACGAGATCGAGGACGCCCGCTGGTTCAGCCGCGCCACCATCCTGGACACCTTCGACGACCGCCATCGGGCGGGCAAATCGGGGCTGTATCTGCCGGCGCGGGGGTCCATCTCGCGGCGATTGAGGGAGATGGGGTGGGGGCGGGCCGGCCGGCCCGCCCCCGCTACCAGATGCGCTGACGCCAGTAATCCTCGCCGCCGGCGGCGCTGTCGAAACAGGCGCGCGCCTGCTCCTCGGGGAACCAGCCGTCGCAGCCGACCACGCGGGCCATGCCGTCCTCGCCGTCCGGGGCCTCGCGGCGGTGGTGGCCGTGCAGCGAGTAGACGTGCCCGCAACGCGCCTCGACCACGGCGTAGCGGCCTACGCAATCGGTGATCAGTCTATAAGTCTCCTTGGCTTCTACGATCCTGATGCCCATGACGTCGTCCCTCCCGTTTCCGAGGCAGACAATGGCACCGACGGATTGTTCCACGGCCGCGACGGCGGCTGCCGCCAGCCCTCCCACGGCCCCGGCCCCTGCGCCAGCAGCGCTTCCATCTCGGTCAGGTCCTTGAAGGTGTCCACCGCACGCCAGAACCCTTCGTAGCGGAAAGCGGACAGGCGCCGCCGCTCGATCAGGCGCTGGAACGGTTCGAGCACCAGTTCCTCTCCCTCGCCCATCACGTCGAAGATGCCCTTATCCAACACGAAGAAGCCGCCGTTGATCCACATATCTGCTTCTTTTACGTCCACGATGCCCGCCACCGTGCCGTCCTCAGCCATGCGGGCAAGGTGGAAGGACTGGCTGGGCCGCACCGCCAGGAAGGTCGCCGCCGCGCCGGTGGCGCGATGGCGTTCGATCAGCCTGGGCAGGGCGATGTCGCTCAGCCCGTCGGAATAGTTGGCCAGGAACGTCTGTTCGCCGGCCAGCAGGGGCGCCACCCGCCGCAGCCGCTCGCCGATATTGGCGGTCAGGCCGGTATCGACAAAGGTGATGCGCCAGTCGCGGATGTCCTCGGCCAGCAGGTCCACCCGGCGGCCGCCGTCAGACAGCACGAAGTCGTTGGACAGCGCCTCGTTGTAGCCAAGGAAATATTCCTTGATGGCCTCGCCGCGATGGCCCAGGCACAGGATGAAGTCGGTGTGGCCCCAATGGGCGTACCACCGCATCAGGTGCCAGATCAGCGGCCGGTTGCGCAACAGGGCCATGGGCTTGGGCTGGGTCTGGGAATAATCGCGCATGCGCATGCCCAGGCCACCGCAGAACAGAACCACCTTCATGGTCGGCCTCCGTGGTCAGGGAAAAATGGCGACATCGGGTATGGGCACCACGAACTGGCCACCCCAGTCGCGGATATAGGCGTGATTGGCCATGATCTCGTGCTTGAGGTTCCATGGCAGGATCAGCACGTAATCGGGCCGGGTCTCGCGCATGCGTTCCGGCGCGAAGATGGGGATATGGGTGCCGGGCGTGAATTTCCCGTGCTTGTAGGGATTGCGGTCCACCGCGTAATCGATGAAGTCGGTGCGGATGCCGCAATAGTTCAGCAGCGTGTTGCCCTTGCCCGGCGCGCCATAGGCAACGATGGACTTGCCATACCATTTGGCACGGATCAGGAAGTCCACCAGGTTCCACTTGGCCTGCTTGACGTGCTCGGCGAAGCGGGAAAACCCGCTCAGGCGGTCCAGCCCCGCCTCGGCCTCGGCAGCCAGCACCGCGCCCACCCGCGCCGAGATGGGCCGCGCCGCCGCCTGGGGGCACAGATACAGCCGCAGCGACCCGCCATGGGTCCAGATTTCCTCGACGTCGAACAGCGTCAGGCCATGGGCGGCGAAGATCCGGCGCGCCGTGCCCAGCGAGAAGTACGAGAAATGCTCGTGATAGATGGTGTCGTACTGGTTTTCGCCGATCAGCTTGGCGAGATGGGGGAACTCGACCGTCGCCACCCCCCGCGGCTTCAGCAGCAGGGCGATGCCGGCGACGAAATCGTTGAGGTCGGGCACCTGGGCGAGCACGTTGTTGGCGATGACCAGATCGGCCCGTTTCATGCGCCGCGCCAGCCGGGCGCCGAAGAACTCCACCAGCGTCGGCACGCCGCGCGCGATGGCGGCGCTCGCCACGTTGGCCGCCGGCTCGACCCCCAGCACCGGCACGCCGTGGCGGGCGAAATGCTGGAGCAGATAGCCGTCGTTCGAGGCCAACTCGACCACGTGGCTTTCGCCGCCCAGCCCCAGGCGGCGCACCACCGCCTCCACATAGGTGCGGGCATGGTCCAGATAGGCGTCGGAATAGGACGAGAAGTAGGCGTACTCGCGAAAGATATGCTCGGGTGCCACGTACTGGTCCAACTGCATCAGGAAGCAGCGTTCGCACACCCGCACCTTGAGCGGATAGAACGGCTCCATGGCGTTCAGCCGCTCGGCGGGCAGGAAGCTTTCGCACAGGGGCGACATGCCCAGGTCCACCACGTCGGCCAGCGCCCCGCCGCAGAAGCGGCAGCCACAGCGCCCGGCACCGCCCTTGGGTCGTGTTTCGGCAAGTTCGGAATCCTTCACGGCCATCCGTCCTTTCACCCGGAGGTCATGCCCCCCTGGTCTTGAGCCATACGCCCCACCGATTTGGCGGTGTGGCGGCGCCCAAGGGTAGCGGCCATCGGGCGATGCCCCGGAAGGGAGCGCCCCTCTCCGGAAAGCCGATGGGGTTATCCCGCAGATCGATTTCGCCGCGCCGCCGCTGGGCCTAAGTGTGGGAGACCTGCCAACGGCCCGGAGGACTTCCATGCATGTCGCCATGGTCGGCACTGGCTATGTGGGATTGGTCAGCAGCGCCTGTCTGGCGGCCCTCGGCCACCGGGTCGTCTGCGTGGACAGCGACGGCGCCCGCATCGAGCGTCTGGCCCGCGGTCAGTCGCCCATTCACGAGGACGGCCTGGAACCGCTGATCCGCGACGGCCTGGCCGCCGGCCGCCTCGACGTCACCACCGAACTGGCGGCGGCGCTGGACCGCGCCCAGGTCATCGTGGTGGCGGTGGGCACCCCCAACGCCGACGGCCGCATCGACCTGAGCGCGGTGGAGACGGCGTGCCGCGACATCGGCGCGCTGCTGCGCGGCCGCCGCGACTTCCCGGTGGTGGCCATCAAGAGCACGGTGATCCCGGGCACCACCGGCACCCGGGTGCGGCGCTGGCTGGAGGACAGCAGCGGCGGCCGCGCCGGCCGCGATTTCGGCCTGGCCATGAACCCCGAATTCCTGAGCCAGGGCCGCGCGGTGGCCGATTTCCTGCACCCCGACCGCATCGTGGTCGGACAGTGGGACCACGCCTCGGGCGAGGTGGTGGCGGAACTGTACCGCCCGCTGCCGGCGCCGCTGCTGCGTATGGGACTGGCCGAGGCGGAGATGGTCAAGTATGCCGCCAACGCCTTGCAGGCCATGTTGATTTCCTATGCCAACCAGATCGCCGCGCTGTGCGAGGCGACGCCCGGCACCAACGCGCGCAAGGTGATGGCCGCCGTGCATCTGGACCGCATGCTGGACGGCCCCGATGGCGGCCGCGCCGGCGCCACCCGTTTCCTGATGCCGGGGGTGGGCTTCGGCGGGTCCTGCTTCCCCAAGGATTTGCAGGCGCTCACCATCTATGCCCACCGCCTGGGCGTTCCGGTGCCGCTGGTGGCCGCCGTCAGCGCGGTCAACGCCATCCGGCCGGCCCAGGTGCTGAACCTGCTGTCGTCGCGGCTGGGCGGACTTTACGAGCGCCAGGTGGCGGTCCTTGGGCTGGCGTTCAAGCCGGGCACCGACGACCTGCGCGAATCGCCGGCGCTGTCCCTGATCGAACGGCTGCGCCGTCATGGCGCCGAGGTGCGCGCCCACGACCCCCTGCCCCAGGCGCGCGCCCGTGCCCGCGCCCTTGAACTGCCGGTCTGCGACACCGCCGAGGAGGCGCTGGCCGGCGCCCATGGCGCCATCATCGCCACCGCCTGGCCGGAATACCGCGCCTTGGACTGGGGCGCCTTCGGGCCGCTGGCGGTTCTGGACGGCCGCTTCCTGCTGGACGGCCTGAGCCTGCCGGCCGGCCTCGGCGTGCAGCAGGTCGGCGTCTCCCCCCTTTCCCCCACCGTTGAGGAGTGAGCATGATCACCGAGATCATTCGCAGCGACGCCCGTCAGGTGGCCGACAACCTGGGCCGCCTGCTGGAACCGCTTGCCGGGTCGCGCGTGCTGGTGACCGGCGCCGCCGGTTTCCTGGGGGCGTTCTTCCTGGACGTTCTCGACGCCTTCAACGAACGCCACCCGGCGTCGCCGGCGCGGGTGCACGGGCTGGACAATTTCATGGTCGGCCCGCCCGAGCGCATCTCCCACCTGCTGGGCCGGCCGTGGCTGACGCTGCGCACCGGCGACGTCAGCCGCCCCGACGACATCGAGGGCAGTTACGACTACATCATCCACCTGGCCTCCATCGGCTCGCCCTCCATCTACCGGGCCAATCCGCTGCAGGTCATCGCCGCCAATGTCCAGGGCACCTGGAACCTGCTGGAGATGGCGCGCAAGGGCGCGCGCGGCATGCTGTCGTTCTCGTCGTCCGAGGTGTACGGCGACCCCATGGTGGTGCCCACGCCGGAAACCTATCATGGCAATGTCAGCTTCACCGGGCCGCGCGCCTGCTATGACGAGAGCAAGCGGCTGGGCGAGACGCTGTGCGCCACCTATTTCCGCCTGCACCGGGTGCCGGTCAAGGTGATCCGCCCCTTCAACGTCTATGGCCCCGGCCAGCGGCTGGACGACGGCCGCATCATCCCCGACCTGCTGCGCGCGGCGCTGGCCGGCGGACCGCTGGTGCTGCTGTCGGACGGCGGGGCCACCCGTTCGTTCTGCTACGTGTCCGACTTCACCGAGGCCTGCCTGATGCTGCTGATGATGCCCGAGGCGGACGGCGAGGCGTTCAACGTGGGCAATGCCGAGGAGGTGTCGATCGCGACCGCCGCCCGCACCATGGCCGAGGTGGCCGGCCAGTTGATGGGCGGACAGCCCCTGCCGGTGCTGTTCGAGACCAGCGCGGAAAGCGCCTATCTGGTGGACAACCCGCAGCGGCGCTGCCCCGACCTGAACAAGCTGCAACGCCTGACCGGATTTCGCGCCCGGGTCATGCTGCGCGAGGGGCTGTCCCGTTCCCTGGTGTCCTATCGCGAAGAACGCGACCCGCTGCACCAGCGGCGCGCCGCCCTGCAGGGCTAGGGCCATGCAGGGATTGGCACTGAACCGGGGCGACGGCCAGCCGTTGCGGCTGCTGTGCCTGGGGGCGCATTGCGACGACATCGAAATCGGCTGCGGCGCCACCGTCCTGCGGCTGCTGCGCGAACATCCCGGCGCCAGCGTGCGCTGGGTGGTATTCACCGGTTCGGCCCCCCGCCGCGCCGAGGCCCGCACCGCCGCCGCCACCCTGTTGGCGGCGGCGGGGGACGCGCGGGTGGAACTGCATTCCTACCGCGAAAGTTTCCTGCCCCAGGCCTGGGGCGCGGTGAAGGAGGAATTCGAACGGCTGAAGGCGGATTTCGATCCCCATCTGATCCTGACGCACAGCACCACCGACCATCACCAGGACCACCGCGTGGTGGCCGAACTGACCTGGAACACCTTTCGCAATCATCTGGTGCTGGAATACGAAATTCCGAAATACGAAGGCGACATCGGCAACCCCAACCTGTTCGTGCCGGTCGCCAGCGCCGATGCCGAAAGCAAGGTGGTGACGCTGATGGAATGCTTTGCCAGCCAGCGGTTGCGCCCGTGGTTCGAGCCGGCCACCTTTCTGGGGCTGATGCGGCTCAGGGGCGTGGGGTGCAATGCGCCGTCGGGGTTTGCCGAGGCGTTCACCGCACGCAAGGCCACGTTATGAAATCCGTCCGGGCGGCGGGGAAAAAGGCTGCCACATTTCGCCCTCCCCGCCCCTATCCCAAAGATTTTTAACCTCCCTTTCCACACCGTTAGCAGGTGGCCCGCCGCCTGCTATTTCCCAATGTGGGTACTACCTCTTTCGGCGTTCTTTCCCTGCGGCAAGAATGGGGCACCACCATGGAGGTAATACTTCGTTAAGAGGGCGGGCACAGCCTCGCGTTCCATCAACGCACCCACTGCGAAAAGGAACGCTTGGTCCCATGGCCTTCGTCAAAGACCAGACCCCGACCAGCCCGATCCGGCAGGCCATCGCCACCTGCAAAGGAGCGGTCACCGCCACCGCCCTGTTCAGCTTCTGCGGCAACCTGCTGCTGTTCGTCTCTCCGATCTACATGCTTCAGGTCTATGACCGCGTGCTGTCGTCGCGCAGCGAATCGACCCTGCTGATGCTGACCATCATCGCCGCCTTCCTGCTGGCGATCCTGGGCGGTCTCGAGGCCGTGCGCTCCCGCGTGCTGGTGCGGGCCGGCGCCCGCCTGGACGCCATGCTGTCCACCCGCGCCTTCACCGCCCTGTTCGACCAGGCGGTCAAGCAGCCGGGCACGGTGAACGGACAGGTGCTGCGCGATCTTGACCAATTGCGCGACTTCGCCACCGGGCCTGCGCTGCTGGTGTTCTGCGATGCGCCGTGGGCGCCGCTGTTCATCGCCGTGTCGTTCGTCCTGCACCCGCTGCTGGGCGTGGTCACGCTGGTGGGCGGCATCGTCATCTTCACGCTGGCGGTGATCAACGAGATGAGCACCCGCAAGGCGCTCAAGGAATCCGGTGCGGTGTCGTACCAGGCCACCGCTTTTGCCGACGCGTCCTTGCGCAATGCCGAGGTGCTGCACGCCATGGGCATGGTGCCGGCCATGCGGGCGCGCTGGGAGATGCGCCATCAGGCCGCCCTGGCGTTGCAGGCCCAGGCCAGCGACCGCGCCGGCATGCTGCTGGCGGTGTCCAAGTTCTTCCGCCTGTTCCTGCAATCGGCCATCCTGGGCGTCGGTGCCTGGCTGGCGCTGAGCGACGCCATCACCGGCGGCGCCATCGTCGCCGCCTCGATCATCATGGGCCGCGCGCTGGCGCCCATCGAAATGGCGGTGGGCCACTGGAAGGCGTTTGTCGGCGCCCGCGGTGCCTATGCCCGCCTGAACGCCATCTTGGAAACCGGCGCCAACCTGCCCGAGCGCATGGCGTTGCCGCGCCCCAAGGGCGACGTGGCGCTGGAGCGCGTGTTCGTGGTGCCGCCGGGCAGCCGCAGCGCCGTGATCAAGGGCGTGTCCTTTGCCCTGGAAGCGGGCGAGGTGCTGGGCATCGTCGGCCCGTCGGCGGCCGGCAAGTCCACCCTGGCCCGCGCCATGGTCGGCGTGTGGCCGGTGGGCGCCGGGGTGGTCCGCCTGGACGGCGCCGACCTGTCCACCCTGCCGCGCGACCAGGTGGGGCCGTCGCTGGGCTATCTGCCGCAAGACGTGGAGCTGTTCGACGGCACCGTGGCCGAGAACATCGCCCGCTTCGGCCAGTTGGATGCCGCCAAGGTGGTGGACGCGGCGATCAAGGCCGGCGTGCACGAGATCATCCTGACCCTGCCCGACGGCTATGACACCCGCATCGGCGAAGGCGGCCGCGCGCTCTCGGGCGGCCAGCGCCAGCGCGTCGCCCTGGCCCGCGCCCTCTATGACGATCCGGCCTTCGTGGTGCTGGACGAACCCAACTCCAACCTGGACACCGCCGGCGAACAGGCGCTGGTGGAAGCGGTGGTGGGCTGCAAGGCGCGCCGCGCCACCACGGTGGTGGTGACCCACCGCCTGTCCATCCTGGGGACCGTGGACAAGATCCTGGTGCTCAACAACGGCGAGATCGAGCTGTTCGGCAGCCGCGACGAAGTGCTGTCCCGTCTGGCGCGCCCCCATGTGGTCGGCAACCAGTCCGGCCAGCCGCGCCCCGTGGCCGCCCCCGCCGCCGCCAATGCAGCCAACGCCGCCAACGCGTGAACAAAGGAATGCCCATGACCGCCTTCAACCGTCCCCTGCCCGCCAACGGCCCGGTGATCGACCTGGCGCCGCAGACCGACTTCACCAAGCCCATGCGTGCCGGCATGGTCGTGATTGCCGTGGCGCTGGGTGGGTTCGGCACCTGGGCCACCCTGGCCCCGCTGGACAGCGCCGTGGTCACCGCCGGCACGGTCAGCGTCGAATCCAAGCGCAAGGTGGTCCAGCACCGCGAGGGCGGCATCGTCGCCGAGATCGCGGTCAAGGAAGGCCAGCAGGTGGCCGCCGGAACCGTGCTGGTCCGCCTGCACGACGCCGCCGCCCAATCCCAGATGGACATCCTGCGCATCCAGTTGGATGGCAAGCAGGCCGAGCTGGCGCGTCTGGTGGCCGAACGCGACGGCCTGGCCGAGATCGCCTTCCCCGCCGATTTGCTGGCGCGGCGCACCGACCCCAAGGTCGCCGACATCCTGGCCCGCGAACGCAACCGCTTTGACCAGCGGGCCAAGACGCTGGGGGGCGAACGCGGCATCCTCGAAGCCCGCATCGCCCAGTTGGAATCGCAGCGCGAGGGGCGGTCCATGCTGGAACAATCCAAGCGCGACCAGATGAACCTGTTGCGCGCCGAGGTCGAGGGGCTGCGCGGCCTGGCCGCCAAGGGCTACTTCCCGGTCAACAGGCTGCGCGCCCAGGAGCGCGAACTGGCGCGCATGCAGGGCGAGATGCTGTCCGATGGCGCCGGCGCCAACCAGACCGACAAGGAGATCGGCGAAACCCGACTGCAAATCCTGCAGGCCGAGCAGAAACGCCGCGACGAGATCGCCACCGACCTGACGCGCGTGGAATCGGAAACAAGCGACCTGGCCCAGCGGCTGGTGGCGGCCGAGGACGCGGTCAAGCGGCTGTCGGTGGTGGCGCCGGTGGCCGGCGCGGTCCAGAACATCAAGGTGGCCGGCACCGGCACGGTGGTGCCCCCCGGCGGCGAGCTGATGGAACTGGTACCCGAGGGCGACCGCCTGATCGTCGAGGCCCACGTCAATTCCCGCGACATCGACCGCGTGCATGCGGGCCAGCCGGCGCAGCTGCGCTTCTCCGCCTTCAACACACGCACCACGCCGGTGATCGGCGGCGAGGTGTCGGTGGTGTCGGCCGACGCCAGCACCGACGACCAGACGCGCCAATCCTATTACACCGCCCGCGTCGAGGTGCCCGCCGACCAGGCCGCCCGCCTGCCGCGCGCGCTCAGGGCCGGCATGCCGGTGGAGGTCATGCTGGAAGGTGGCGACCGCACTCCCCTTCAGTACTTCCTGAAACCCCTGACGGACAACTTCGCGCGCGCCTTCAAAGAGCGGTAAAATCTCGCCCGGCGCGCCAGAACAAAATATCGCCACATTCATCAATGCCCGCCAGCAATGGCGGGCATTTTTTGTTTATACCTACAAGGTGATAACACGAAAGATGATAAACATTATTTTCGCGATTCACTTCTCATTAATCCAAATACATCAGTATCCACTCCAGACGCAGGGTGAGCAGACAGCTCGCGCTGTTGCTAAAACAGCAATTGAAGACAAAGGAATTCTGATGGCTTCGAACCCTCTTACTTCTGCGGCGACCAATACGGACATGAAGTGGGCGTTCCCGACCCTGGAGAACCCCACCATCATCGACCTGTCCAAAACTGGTGGTCAGGACTGGTGGCAGTTCGGCGCGAATGAAGACGTGATCTTCATCGGTGCCGACAGCACCCGCACCCTGAACAAGCTGCAGACCGACGGGGGCCGCAACATCGTGGTCCTGGGCGGCAACTTCGAGCCTTCGGGCGATTCGAAGGGCGCCACCCTGCACTTCCTGAACCTGAACGGCTCGGTTCACGTTGAAGGCGTGCGCATCGACAGCAAGAACGCGTCCCAGGACGGCATCGCCGTCGGCGGCGCCCCGGGCAAGCAGCCCGACGTCACCGTGCAGAACACGGTGATCACCAACATTCACGGCACCGAGGGCGGCGTCCACGGCGACGTGTTCCAGACCCACGGCTCGGTCGGCAACATGCGTTTCTACAACGTGACCGGCGACACCAGCTACCAGGGCTTCTTCATCTCGCCCCAGTACGATCCGCCGCACAAGTCCGCCGATTTCGAGAACGTCAACATCAGCTATAACGGCGGTTCCGGCTATACCTACCAGTACTGGTTCCTGGACGGCGACAACCAGACGCCCTATCCGGTGACCCTGAAGAACGTGTATGCCACCGAGCGTTCCGGCCAGACCGCCGAGACCGGCAGCGTGTGGCCGAAGGAAGGCATGGGCGACCTGGGCGCCGTGCGCGTCGGCAACCAGATCACCTGGCCGAACGTGTCCGCCTATAAGGGTGCCATCACCGTGGGCGAGCCGGCCAAGGACTTCGCCGATTCCACCAAGGTCGGTCTGAACTTCAAGATCGACGCCCCCGGCGTGCACACCGGCACCATCGGGTCGGGCACCACCACCGCGCCGACCACGCCCCCGAGCGACGGCGGCACCGGCACTGGCACCGGCACCCCTGACACCAGCCACCAGATGTCGGGCAGCCCGACCAACTGGATCGACGCCACCGACGCCAATGCCAAGGTGAGCGGCACCGGCGGCAACGACCAGATCGCCGGCGTCGAGGGCAAGGCCGATGTGGGCGGCCTGGCCGGCGGCAAGGGCGACGACACCTACATCGTCGACAAGGCCGGCGACAAGGTGATCGAGCTGGCCGGCGAAGGCACCGACACCGTGGTGTCCTATGCCCCCAGCTTCAAGCTGGATGCCAATGTCGAGAACCTGACCATCGCCGGCACCAAGGCGGCCATGGGCATGGGCAACGACCTGGCCAACGTGCTCACCGCCAACGACGCCGGCAACAAGCTGTACGGCATGAAGGGCGATGACCTGCTGGTCGGCGGCAAGGGCAACGACTGGCTGAACGGCGGCCTGGGCGCCGACACCATGAAGGGCGGTGCCGGCAACGACACCTACGAAGTCAGCCGCGCCACCGACAAGGTGGTGGAGCTGTCGGGCCAGGGTGTGGACACCGTGCGCACCGACATCTCCTACAAGCTGGGCCAGTTCGTGGAAAACCTGGTGCTGACCGGCACCGGCAACATCAACGGCACCGGCACCACCTGGCACAACGTGCTGACCGGCAACAACGGCAACAACGTCCTGGACGGCGGCGCCGGCAACGACCGCCTGTTCGGCGCCAAGGGCAACGACAAGCTGATCGGCGGCGAAGGCAACGACATCTTCGTGCTCAAGATGGCCGGTGCGGGCACCGACACCATCAAGGACTTCAAGCTGGGCACGGACAACCTGGACCTGCACAACGTGATCCAGTCGGTGGGCGCCTCCAATGTCAGCCAGGCGCTGAAGGACCACCTGCTGGAGGTGGTGCAGAACGGCAACAACGCCGAGGTGATCGCCCACGCCCCCGGCCACGACGCGGCCACGGTGGCGGTGGTCGAGAACGTGGACGCGAGCGCTCTGCTCAAGACCGCGGACCACTGGTCGTAATCTCCGCCGCGACCATGAAGGGGATCCCCACGGGGGTCCCCTTTTTCTTTTGGGCATGTCAGAACGGACCACCCGCTGGTCCGGCTGGCATGCCCTTTCTTTTGTCCGGGGCGTTACCCCTGTCGGCGAGTCCCCTCCGTTTCCGTGGCACCCTGCCCCCATCGCGCCCACCTATGCCCTGGCTTAGGAAGAACGAGGGGACATCGACCCATGGCCGGGACCCGGGACGCCGTTTTGCTGATGACCCATTTCGTCGATGACACCATCGTCGGCCATGCCCGCCGACTGATGGCGGAAGCCGGCGGGCGCGACGTTTTCGTCCTGCTCAACAAGACCGACGACGTCAATCCCGGCTATCACCGGCCGGCGGATATCAGCGTGTTCGAATTCACCGTCGAGGACCTGCGGAGCCTGGATTATCCGTTCAAGGGCCGACGCATCCGCGACAAGGACATCGAACTGTTCGCCTTTACCTTCATGCGGGCGCATCCCGAATACGACCGCGTCTGGGTGGTGGAATACGACGTGGTCTACACCGGGCGCTGGGGCGATCTGTTCAACCATTTCGACCGTTCGGAGGCCGCCCTGCTGGCCACCAGCCTGCACCGCTGGGCGGTCAACCCCGCCTGGCCCAACTGGCCCAGCGTGCGCACCCCCGATGGCCCGCCCATCGAACTGTCCGCCTATGTCCGCGCCTTCATGCCGTTCTATCGCCTCAGCCGCGCCGGGTTCCAGGCACTGGACCGCGCCTATCGCGCCGGTTGGGACGGCTTTTACGAAGGCATCGTGCCGCGCATCCTGCTGGATGCCGGGCTGGCCATCGAGGATCTGGGCGGCTCGGGCGAATTCGTCGCCCCCCACAACCGGGGCCGCTTCTATTCGTCCAACCCCGCCGACAACACGCTGTCGCCGGGCACCTTCGTGTTCCGCCCCATCGTCCCCCGCCCGGGACCGGGCGCCGACACCCTGTGGCATCCGGTCAAGCCGGAACAGGCCACCCACCGCACCGGCTGGCCCATCAAGCGGCGCGAACAGATCGTCCATCGCGCCCGCACCATCGCCCGCGCCTCCATCGCGCGCCTCAGCCAATTGCTGGACCGGCAATAACGGATAGTCCTTACGGGCCTATCCGTCCCCTTTTGCCAAATTGCCGTTCGATACTGGCAATGGTGATATGAGCTAGACATAAGCGAATGGCGGCAAACTTTTGACAGATTACTGTCACAATTTCCGCCAGTCTTTCGCCCCACAGCCCAACCCGCGCCCGCCGGCGCCCAGATGGAGCAGGATGATGGTGGCCGACGAGACAGATTCCCGCGGGCCGACCGAAGCCCTTTCAATCCTATGGCAACGCAAGACGCTGATCGGCGCGGTGGTCGCCGGCTCGACCGCTGTGGCCATCGTGGCGCTGCAGGTGATCCCGCCGCGATACAGCGCCGAGGCGCTGATCGCGCTGAACACCCGCACCAGCGCGTCCGAGCAGTTGCTGACCACCAAGCCCAACGTGGTGACGCCGCCGCTGACCACGGTGATGGTGTCCACCGAGATCAACCTTCTGGAATCGCGCGAACTGGCCGGCCAGGTGGTGGACGCCCTGGCGCTGGAACGCGACCCGGAATTCAACACCCGGCTGGAGCCGCCGCCGCTGCCCGGCTGGGCGGTGAGCGCGTGGCGCGCCGTGCGCGGCAACGAGGATGACGGCAAGGACGACCGCACGCTGACCGTGGACGGCGTGGTCAAGCGCCTGAAGGTCAAGAGCGACGCCGATTCCTATGTCATCCGCGTCACCTTCGAATCCGAGGACCCGCGCAAGGCGGCGCTGGTCGCCAATGCCTTCACCGACCTGTACATCCGCGCCCAGCGCGAGGCCAAGCTGGCCGAAATGCAACTGGCGACCGACTGGATCACCAAGCAGATCAACCAGTTGCAGGCCGATCTGGCGAAGGAGACCGGCGCCGCCGTGCGGCTCAGGCAGAAGTACAAGATCTCGCCGGTGGACGTGCGCGAGAAAGGCGTTCTCGCCTCGCAGCAACTGGTCACGCTGACCGGCGAGCTGGCCATGGTCGAGCGCGAGCGCGCCGAGGCCGAGGCGTCGCTGGCCCAGGCGCGCCGGGTGATGAGGACCGGCGGCGCCACCACCTCGCTGACCTTCGTCGAGGAATCGCCCTTCCTGCAGGAGATGCGGCGCGAGGAGGCCAAGATCCTGGGCCGCATGGCCGAGCTTTCGGTCGGCTATCGCGACGACAGCCCGGCCATGGCCGCACTCAAGGGCCAGCTTGCCACCATGCGCGCCGAGATCGACCGCGAGGTCGCCAAGCAGGTGGACCGCATGGCCAACAAGGCCGCCCAGGCCAAGGCGCGCGAGGACGTGCTGAAGGCGCGCATCGACCGCATCCAGAACCGCACCGCCCAGTCCGACGAGGCGGTGACCGAAATCGAGCAGCGCGAAAAGCTGGTGGAAGCCAAGAACCTGATGCTGGAGAGCTTCCTGGCCCGCTATGCCGAGCTGACCAACCGCGCCGAGGTCCAGGAACCCGATGCCCGGGTCGCGTCGCGCGCGACCGCGCCCACCAAGCCCAGCAGCCCCAAGCCGCTGCTGTTCCTGGGGGTGGCGTTCGCCGGGTCGTCGGCGCTGTCGGTGTCGCTGGCCTTTCTGCTGGAGCGGTTCCGCACCGGCTTTCGTTCAACCCGCCAGGTGCGCGAGGCCCTGGACCTGCCCACCTTGGGCATCCTGCCCGACACCACCCGCATCACCCCGCGCGCCCTGCCCGGCGACTATCTGGTGGACCGCCCGGAATCGGTCTATGCCGAGGCGGTGCGGTCCGCCCAGATCGCCATCACCAACGCCCGCGAGGGCAAGGGGCGCGCCACCCTGGTGACCTCGACCGTGCCGGGCGAAGGCAAGACCGCACTGGCCGTCTCGTTGGGCCGTTCGCTGGCCCTGGCCGAGCGCAAGGTGGTGCTGGTGGATTGCGACCTGCGCCGGCCGGCAGTGGCGCGCCAGTTGTCCGCCTACGAGGTGCCGGGGCTGGCCGATTACCTGCGCCAGCAGGCCTCGTTCGAGGAGATCGTGCGCCACGACGCCCGCTCGGGCCTGGATTTCATCGCCTCGGGCGGGCGCACCAACGAACCCCAGCGCATGCTGGAGGATGCGGGGCTGCCCCGCCTGTTCGACCGCCTGTTCGAGCTTTACGACATGGTGCTGGTGGACACGCCGCCCACCATGGTGGCGTTCGACGCCGCCCTGCTGGAGGCCTTCGCCGATTTCGCGCTGTACATCGTCGAATGGGACAAGACGCCACGCCGCGCCGTCGAGGCCGGCATCGAGCACCTGCGCTCGTTCGACATCCCCGTGGGTGGCGTGGTGCTGACCAAGGTGGATCTGGAACGCCAGCGCCAATACTCGGACTACGTCGATTTCTGCTTCCGCAGCTCGGATTACTACGGGAATTGAGGGCAAAGCGACATGACCGTACCCGAGAGCAAGAAAGTCCTGATGATGGTGGAGAACCTGCCGGTCCCCCGGGACCGGCGGGTGTGGCAGGAAGCCCTGGCATTGCGCGACGACGGCTGGGAGGTGTCGGTGATCTGCCCCACCTCGGCCGCCACGCCCGCCCGCCACGAGGTGATCGACAACATTCACGTCTGGCGCCACCCGCTGCCCGCCGAGGGCCAGGGCTTATGGGGCTATGCGCGCGAATATTCCGCCGCCCTGTTCTGGGAGTTCGTGCTGGCATGGCGGGTGCTGCGCACGCGCGGCTTCGACGTCATCCACGCCTGCAACCCGCCCGAGACCATGTTCCTGGTCGGCGGCTTCTTCAAGCTGACCATGGGCAAGCGCTTCGTCTTCGACCATCACGACCTGTCGCCCGAACTGTACGTCGCCAAGTTCGGCAAGAAGGGGCTGACCCACCGCGTGCTGTTGTGGCTGGAGCGCATGACCTATCGCACCGCCGACGTCGCCATCGCCACCAACGAGAGTTTTCGCCAGGTGGCGATCGGGCGCGGCGGCATGGACCCCGATCGGGTGTTCGTGGTGCGCAGCGGCCCCGACATGCGGCGGCTGAAGGTGGCACCATTCGATCCCGGGCTGCGCCAGGGGGCGGATCACCTGATCGCCTATGTGGGGGTGATGAACAGCCAGGACGGCGTGGAATACGTGCTGGACGCCATGCGGGTGCTGGTGGTCGAACAGGGCCGCAAGGTGCGCGCGGTACTGATGGGCGACGGCCCCATGCTGCCGGAATTGAAGGACCGCGCCGCCCGGCTGGGCATCGCGCATGCGGTCACCTTCACCGGCTGGGCCGACGACGACGTTCTGATCCCCTATCTGAATGCCGCCGATGTCTGCGTCTCCCCCGACCCGGCCAACGAGTTCAACCATTCCTGCACCATGAACAAGATTTTGGAGTACATGGCGCTGGGCAAGCCGGTGGTGCTGTTCGATCTGGTCGAGGGGCGGCGCTCGGCCGGCGATGCCGGATTGTACGCCCGCGACGACGACGCCCGCGACATGGCGGCCAAGATCGCCACTTTGCTGGACGATCCCGAGCTGCGCCAGCGCCTGGGCGCCATCGGACGCGCCCGCATGGACCGCGACCTGTCGTGGGAATATCAGGTTCCCCGCCTGCTCGCGGCCTATGCCGCCGTGTCGAAAAAGGACGCCGCAGCCCCGGTCCCCGGCCAATTGTAGGGTGAATCCCCATGCAACTGCCCCAGGTGGACGTCATCATCCCGCATCTGAACGACCACGACCGCCTGACCCAGTGCCTGGCGGCACTGCGGCGCCAAAGCTATCCCACCGACCGTTTCGGCGTCACCGTGGTGGATAACGGGTCGGACACCCCCATCACACCGCTGCTGGGCGCCTTTCCCGGCGCGCAGGGGCTGGTGGAACCCCGGCGCGGCTGTGGCGCCGCCCGCAACCGAGGGGTGGCCGAAACCAGCGGCGCCATCCTGGCCTTCACCGATTCCGATTGCCTGCCCGAGCCGGACTGGCTGCTGCATGGGGTGATGATGCTGGCCGCCGGCAAGGGCGTGGACATCGTCGGCGGCGACGTCAGGGTGTTCGCCGCCGACGAGGCCCACCCCAGCGACGCCGAATTGTACGACAAGGTGTTCGGATTCGAATGCCGGCGCTATGTGCGTCACAAGCGTTTCGCCTGTGGCGCCAACATCCTGGTGCCGCGCCGGGTGTTCGAGGCGGTGGGGCCGTTCCGCGACGGCCGCCAGCCCGAGGATCTGGATTGGGGACGGCGGGCCACCCGCCAGGGCTATCACATCGCCTTCGGCGCCGACGCCGTGGTTCGCCACCCGGCGCGGGCGACCTTCGCCGAATTGGACAAGAAGACCGAGCGCACCGTCTGGCACGCGCGCAACCACATGGCCGAGGGCGAGTATTTCCGGGTGAAATGGGCGGCCTATACCCTGGCCATGGCATCACCGCCGCTGATCAAGGCAGCCATCGTCCTGTCCACCCCGGCGCTGCACGGCCCGACCCAGCGCCTGCGCACCCTGGGCGCCCTGCTGCGGACCCGGTACGGCCGGGTGGCGCGGATGGCCCGCTATCTATTCGCCCCCGCCCCCGGTGCCGCGCCCTTTTCCACAGCCGGGGAGTAGGCATGCACCCATCCCCTTCGCCGGCACAGCGCCCGGGCAGAGTGGCCACCGTGCTGCTCCGCATCGCCGGCGACAGGGTGCGCGCCCTGTCGCTGGTGGAACAGGGCATGATCTCGGGCGCCAATTTCCTGGCCCTGCTCCTGCTGGCGCGCGGATTCGACGCCGACACCTTCGGCATCTTCTCGTTCGCGTGGCTGACGCTTCTGTTCGTGGTCAACATCCAGCGCTCGGCGGTGGTGGTGCCCTTCGTCATCCACACCGCCGAGCCGGGCGTGCTGGCCGCCGAGGCGCCGGCGTGGCGGCGGCTGTCGCTGTGGACCACCACGCTGTCGGCGTTGTCGCTGGTGCTGATCGCCGCCGCCCTGCCGCTGTTCGCGCCCCCCAACTGGATGGTCACCGCCTTCGTGCTGGCGGCGTTGTTCGTGGTGCCCAGCTTCGCCTATGAATTCCGCCGCCGCTGGCTGATCCAACTGGACCGTTTCGGCGCCACCGTGGCCGCGGCGGCCGTCTATGCGGCGCTGTATATCGGCGGCGTCGCCATGGCCGTGCTGACCCACCGGCTCGAGGTGGCGGCGGCCGCCTTCATCGCCGCCAATACCGGGGCCGGGCTGTTGTGCGCGCTGTTGGCGCCGCGCCTGCCCAAACCCGAGCGCGCCCCGGAATTCGTGCCGTTCCTGCGCAATCTGGCCCATTTCATCGGCTGGTCGGTGGCCAGCAACCTTGCCTATAACGGCTATGGCCATCTGCCGCCGCTGATCCTGGGGGCGTTTGCCGGGCCGGGGCCGGTGGCGCTGTTCCAGGCCATGCGCAACTTCACCCAGCCGCTGTCCACCGCCGCCACCGCAGTAGACAATTTCGACAAGCCCCGCGCGGCCCGCGCGTTGGCCGCCGACGGGATTGCGGGCCTGTGGCGCGCCCTGGCCCACACCACCGGCGCCATGGCCGCCATGACCCTGCCTTACGTGGTGGTGCTGGTGCTGGCCGGCGACTGGCTGGTGGGGCTGGTCTATGGCCCGCGCTATGGCGACCCCACCCATGCCCTGGCCTGGTTCGCCGCCGTCCACGTGGCGGTGGTGTTCGTCTATCCCCTGGAAACCGCCCTGTTCCTGCTGCGCCGGCCCGACCTGCTGTTCCGGGGCCGAGTGCTGTCGGCCGTCGCCGGGATCGGCCTGTGCGCTGCCCTGGTGCCCGCCTGGGGATTGGCGGGCGCCATGGCCGGCATCACCGCCGGCATCGTCGTATCCGGTCTGGCCGCGCTGGCCCTGCTGCTTGCGGAGAAACCATGGAAAAGCCCGTGATCCTGGTGGTGTCGGCGGTGGCCGCCTTCGTGCTGTCGCTGATCATCCCGCTGCTCGACCCCGGCCAGGATTCGCTGTTGGGAATACCGTTGGCCCTGGTGGCGCTGGTCTGGGCGGTGCCGCTGATGCTGGCGCTGCTGCGCGGCGAAGCCTGGGCCTTCGTGGTCGCGCTGGCGCTGTTGATGTTCCTGACCGATTCCAACTTCCGCGCGCGCGCCTGGAACGACAAGTCGGTGGACGCCCAGGTGCTGATCAAGGGCCTGGTTTGGCTGGGCTGCGGCGTGGTCGGGCTGGTGCGGCTGTCGTCGCGCGGCTGGCTGCTGGGGCGGCCGCCGGTGATCTTCGCCGCCCTGCTGGTGGCGTTGATGGGGGTGTCCGCCCTGTGGTCGCCGACCCCGCTCTACACCCTGCAATCGGCGGTGGCCTATGGCTGGATGCTGCTGTTCGGGCTGGCCGCCGCCACCGTTCTGAACGAACGGCAATTGCTGACGGCGGTGGCGCTGGGGACCGGCCTGATCGTGCTGCCGTCGCTGGCCATCGCGCCCTTTGCCATGGGCCTGACCCCGCCCAGCCCGGGCAGCACCGGCGAGCCGGACCGTCTGCGCGGCCTGACCGACCACCCCATCCCCATGGCCGAGGTCGCCGCCCTGTTCACCTTTGCCGTGGCCGCCCTGGCCATGCGGGCGCGCGGCGCGGCGCGCGGCGGCCTTTGGCTGCTGGCGGTGGCCGGCGTGGTGACCGTGACCCTGACCCAATCTCGCATTCCGCCGCTGGCCATGGTTGCCTCGGTGCTGGCCTTCGCCGCCTATCGCCGCGGCGGCATGCTGCTGATGGTGCCCACCGTGACCGTCGCCATCGGCGGCACCCTGCTGCTGGAGGCGATGGGCGGCCTTGCCGCCATGCTGCCGCCCGATCTGCTGTCGCTGGTGGCGCGTTCGGGCCATTCGCACGAAATCCTGTCGCTGTCGGGACGGCTGGACATCTGGCCCTATGTGCTGGACCGCATCGCGGAGACGCCGGTGCTGGGCCATGGCGCCGCCTCGGGCATGATGCTGTTCAAGGGGTTCGTGCGCTGGAAGATCACCCACGCCCATAACCTGTACCTTCAGGCGCTGCTGTATCTGGGCGTGGTCGGATTTGCGCTGATGCTGGGCGTGCTGCTGTGCCAGTTGCGGGTGTTCCTGCGCACGCCCAGCCCGGTACGCGACATCCTGGTGCTGTACATCGCGCTCAAGGGCCTGACGGAACAGTCCATCCTGTCCAACATGCCGTCGGGCACGGTGGCGGTCTGGATGGTCACCGTGGGCATGGCGGCGCTGGCGTGGAAGCGGCGACCTAACGCAGCCGGTACTCGCGCTGGAACAGCTCCAGCGTCACCAGCATCCACAACGCCTTCTCGTGATTGTGTCGCCCGCTGACATGCTCGTCCACCAGCCGCGCCAGCCGGTCCACCCGGTACCAGTCGCGGGTGGTGGACCCCGACGACAGCAGCAGCTCGGTGATCCACGGCCGCAGGCTGTCGCGGAACCATAGATTGACCGGCACGCGAAAGCCCACCTTGGGCCGGTTGAGCACCTGTTCGGGCAATAGATCCGCCATGGCCTGGCGCAACAGCCACTTGCCGGTCATCCCGCGCACCCGGCAATTGTCGGGCAGCCGCGCCAAATGCGCGGCCAGCACATGATCCATGAAGGGCATGCGCGCCTCGATGCCGGCGGCCATGGTCATGCGGTCGCCCCGTTCCAGCAGGTTGTCGGGCAGCCACGACGCCTGGTCGAAGGCCAGCACCCGGCGCAGCGGGGTCTGGCGCTTGGCGACGCGGAACGGTCGCGGATCCATGGTGCGTTCGGGCACCTCCAGGGCCAGCAGGCGCGCCACCTCGGCCGGACTGAGGGCGGCGAACCACGCGGGCAGGCGCTGGCGCGGGTCGCGCTGCGACAGGGCCTTGACTACCGTCTTGGTCCGCCGGAAGCCATAGGGCAACATGCCGGCCAACGGCGCGATCAGGAAACGGTGGGCGACCGACGGGACCACGCGGTGATAGGCGTCCACCAACTGCTCGGCGCGGTGCTTGGGATAACCGCCCAGCACCTCGTCCGATCCTTCGCCGGTCAGCACCATCTTGACCGTCTCGCGCGCGGCGCGCGACAGCCGATGGATCGGCACATCGGCCGGTTCGGCCACCGGCGCGTCGCGAAAGCGCGTCAGGCGGGGCAGATCGTTGATCACGTCCTCGGCGGCGATCACCAGTTCGTGATGGTTGGTGCGGTAGAGGTCGGCGACCATGCGGGCGTATTTCAGCTCGCTGTAGCGCGCCTCGGCATAGCCGACCGAGAAGGTGTTGACCGGCAGTTCGGTATGCCGGCTCATCAGCGCCACCACCGCCGAGCTGTCCAACCCACCCGACAGGAAGGCGCCGAACGGCACATCGGACACCATGCGCAGGCGCACGCACTCGTCCAGCAACTGGGTGAAGTCGGCCACCGGATCGGCCGACATCACCTTGATCGGGCGGTCGCCGGCATCGGGCGGCGACCAGTATGACGCTTCGGTCAGGTGGCCGTGTTCCCACATGGCCCAACTGGCGGGCGGCAGCTTGCGGATACCGGCGAACAGGGTGTGCGGCCCCGGCACGTAGCGCCAGGCCAGATATTCCGCCACCGAGGCGCGGTCCAGTTGCGCGGGCACCCGCGGATGGGCCAAGAGCGCCTTGATCTCGGACCCGAACACCAGGGCGCCCTCGCCGTCCTGCCACAGATAAAGCGGCTTCTTGCCGAAGCGGTCGCGGGCCAGGAACAACCGTTCCCGCGCCGCGTCCCACAGGGCAAAGGCGAACATGCCGCGCAGGCGGCTGACGCAATCGCTGCCCCAGGCCAGATAGGCGGCCAGCAGCACCTCGGTGTCGGAATGGGTGCGGAACTGGTGGCCCAGCTCCTCAAGCTCGCGGCGCAGGTCGGCGAAGTTGTAGATCTCGCCGTTGAACACCAGCACGGCACGCTCCGGCGGCGCTATCATGGGCTGGGCGCCGCCATCCAAATCGATGATGGCCAGCCGGCGGTGGCCCAGTGACAGACGCCAGCGCCCGCCGCCCGCGACGCCGTCCCAGCGCCCCGTGCCGTCCGGGCCGCGGTGCGCGATGGCGCCGGTCATGGCATCCGTCACCCCTGGCCCGATGGGGGCCGATTCCCGGTCGATCCAGCCCGCGATTCCACACATGCCGACACCCTCCTTGCTGCCGGTCATGGTGGCAAGGAGGGCGCGGCGGCGCGAAGGCGCTAAAGGGGAAACGCCTAGTTATTCAGGCCATAGCCGATGCCGAACGGAATCGGGATGTTCTGGCGGAAATACTGGTCGATGAACTGGTTGACCTCGGCGATGGCGGTCTTGGGCACGTAAACCACGTCATAGGGCTGCAACAGGATGTCCTGGCCGGTATCCTCGCCCGAGATGGCGGCATCCAGGTTGACCGGGATCACCACCGGCTGGGTGGTGCCCGAACGGCGGATGACCAGCACCTCGCCCTTGCGCGCCGAAGGCTTGAAGCCGCCGGCCGACGCCACCGCCTGCATGGTGGAAAGATTGCCGGCGATGTTGACCATCTGGGGCGTGCCCACCTCGCCGTCCACATAGACCCGCTGGCCGGCAAAGCCCTTGACGATCACGGTGATGGCGGCCTGGCGCAGCTCGCGGCTGTAGGAATCGCGCAAGGATTGCTCCAGTTGGCCCGGCGTGCGCCCTGCCGCCCGGATTTCGCCCACCAGCGGCAGCGAGATGTTGCCGTCCGGGCGCACCGTCACCTCCTCGTTCAGTTCGGGGTTATAGAAGAACCGCACGTCCAGCCCGTCGCCCGGCTCGATGATATAGCCGGTGGTCGCGGCGCGCGGGGCCTGGGCGATGGGCGTGGGGTTCTTCACCACCGTGCCGGAACACGCCATCAGCGCCAGAACCGGAACCACGGCAAACAGCATGCGCAACGTCTTCATGGGCGGTCACCTCCGGTCGGACAGACCCCGCCGCCGCGCCAGGAAACGCCAGGCGGTGTCCACGATTGCTTCGATGTCGGTGTAACGGTCCTGTGCCCCCAGCACGGCACGCGCGCGGGACGGGTCGGCCACCAGCACCGGCGGGTCGCCCGCCCGGCGGGCGGCGATGCGCACGGGCACGGCGCGGCCGGTGACGTTCTCCACCGCCCGCAGGACCTGGCGCACCGACCAGCCCTGGCCGCTACCCAGGTTGAGTGCCAGCGATCCCTTGCCCGCCAACAGGTGCTGCAGCGCCGCCACGTGCCATTGCGCAAGGTCGGAAACATGGATGTAGTCGCGGATGCAGGTGCCGTCCGGCGTCGGCCAGTCGGTCCCGAACAGGTCCAGCGCCGGCACCTCGCCCGCCGCCGCCAGCAGGGCGCGCGGGATCAGGTGGGTTTCGGGGCGGTGGTCCTCGCCGGTATCGCCCTCGGCATCGGCGCCTGCGGCGTTGAAATAGCGCAGCGCCGCCCATTGCAGGCCATAGGCCGCGCCATGGTCGGCCAGCACCCGCTCCACCATCAGCTTGGACCAGCCATAGGGATTGATGGGGGCCTGGGGCGTTTCCTCGGTGATCGGCACCCGTTGCGGCAGCCCGTAGGTGGCGCAGGTGCTGGAAAACACCAGCACCTCGATGCCGAAGCGCCGCAGCGCATCCAGCAGCGTGAGGGTGGCCGCCACGTTGGTGCGGTAGACGGCGGCCGGATCACGCACGGATTCGCCCACCAGCGAGCGGGCGGCGAAATGCAGGGCGGCGATGGGCCGATGGCGGGCCAGCACGTCGGCCAGATGGTCGGCATCCAGCAGCGTGCCTTCCTCCAGCGGCCCCCACTTCACCAGATCGGGGTGGCCGGTGGACAGGTCGTCATAGACGATGGGCCGGTATCCGGCCGCGGCCAGCGCCTTGCAGGCATGTGACCCCACATAGCCGGCACCGCCGGTGACCAGGACGCTCGACATGGCGCCTCCCTTCGTTCCGGTGTTGGACCGGACAAAAGGTGGCATGCGCCGTGTCCGCCCGGCAAAAGGGCGTATGGCGTGCGGCCTTGGGCGTTGGGGGTAACGGGAATGACGAAGGGATAGCCCCCCTGCCCGCAAGCGGACAGGGGGGCCATAAGGCTACATCGTCCTGACGCCGTCGAGGAAGCGGTCCAGGCCGGTCTTCATGCTGGCGGCATCGCGGGCCAGCGAATCGGCGGCGGCCAGCACCTCGCGCGCGGCGGCGCCGGTCTCGCCCGCCGCTTGGGTGACGGCGCCGATATGGGACGACACCTCATGGGCGCCGGTGGCGGCCTGGGCCACGTTGCGGGCGATCTCGTGGGTGGCCGCGCCTTGCTGTTCCACCGAATCCGAGATGGACTGGGCGATGGCGCTCATGCTCTCGATGGTCTGACCGATCTCCTGGATGGCATAGACCGCGTCCGAACTGGTGGTCTGGATGGCGGCGATCTGGGCGCTGATCTCCTCGGTGGCCTTGGCGGTCTGGTTGGCCAGATGCTTGACCTCGTTGGCGACGACGGCGAAGCCCTTGCCCGCCTCGCCGGCCCGCGCCGCCTCGATGGTGGCGTTCAACGCCAAAAGATTGGTCTGGCCGGCGATGTTGTTGATCATGCTGACCACCTCGCCGATGCGCGCCGCCGCCTCGGACAGGCCGCGCACCACGGTGTCGGTGCGCCGCGCCGCCTCGACCGCGTCGCGGGCAATGGCCGCCGACTGGCCGACCTGACGCGATATCTCGGCGATCGAGGCGTTCAGCTCCTCGGCCGCGGCCGCCACGGTTTCCACGTTGGCGGTGGTCTGCGACACGGCCACCGCCACCACCTGGCTTTCCTCGCTGGTGCGGTCGGCGGTGCCGGTCATGGCGTTGGCGGTGGACCGCATCTGGGACGCGGCCGCGTTCACCGCCTGGGCGGCGGCGGACACCCCGCGCTCAAGCTCCTGCGCCAGGTTCTCCAGGGTCTGGTGGCGGTCGTTCTCCGCCTTGAGGCGCAGCTTCTCCTGTTCGGCGTGCAGGGCCTGGACCTCGATGGCGTTCTTGCGGAACACCTCGATGCTCTGGCTCATCTCGCCGATTTCGTCCCTGCGGCCGTCAAGGGCAACGGTAACGCCGGTGTCGCCGGCGGCCAAACGGTGCATGGCCTTGGAAATGGCGGCCAGCGCGTCCACGATGCGGTGGCCGACCAGATAGGAGATGCCCAGCACCACCAGCATGACGGCGCCAATCAGCATGCCCTGGTTGGTGACGGCCCGCCAGAACGCGGCGTCCACGTCGTCGATATAGATGCCGGAGCCGACCACCCAGCCCCATTCGTCCACGCCCATGACATAGGACACCTTGGGCACCGGCTGGTCGAAGCCGGGCTTGGGCCACAGGTAATCGACGAACCCGGCCTTGGAGGCCGCGACCGTGGACACGAACTCGCTGAACAGCTTCTTGCCGGCCGGGTCCTTGAACTCGGCCAGATCCTTGCCTTCCAGTTCGGGCTTGATGGGATGCATGACCATGCGCGCGCGCATGTCGTTGACCCAGAAATATTCGCTGCCGGCATAGCGCAGGGTGCGCAGCGACGACAGCGCCGCCGCCTGGGCCTGATCGGTGCTCAGGCGTCCGGCCTTGGCCTCGGCCAGATAATGGGTGACAAGTCCGTGCCCCACCTCGACCAGATGCTGGGTCTTGATGCGGCGTCCGTCCAGCAATTCGTGCCTGAGGTTGGACAGGCCAAGCGTCACCATCAGCGCCATGCCGATCAGTGATGCTGCGACGATCAACAGGATTTTCGCGCGAACGCGCCAATTGTCGATGAACATTTCCGCTCCCCGCATCCCGATTATGTTTCGGGTTCTGGCCCAGGATTTTCCCCGTTGTGCATTATTGGAACATGCAAAGGGTCAAGGTCAATGAGACGATAGGTGCAAGCGGGCACGCCACGGCTAATACCTGCGAAATATCCCGGTAAGCGCGAGGATGCGGAAAAGAAAAGGGCCGCCCGGTTGGACGGCCCTTGGAGTTTTCCCCTAAAAGGAATCAGCGCGGCAATTCGCTGCTGCCCATCAGGAACTCGTCCACCGCGCGGGCGGCCTGGCGGCCTTCGCGGATGGCCCACACCACCAGGGACTGGCCGCGACGGATGTCGCCGGCGGCGAAGACCTTGGGGTTCGAGGTGCGGTAGCTGACGGTGTCGGCCTTGACGTTGCCGCGCTCGTCCTTGTCCAGGCCCAGGCCGTCGACCAGACCCTCGTGCACCGGGTGCACGAAGCCCATGGCCAGCAGGACCAGGTCGGCCTCGAGCGTGAACTCGCCGACCGGCTGGAACTGGGCGTCGACCTGGACGCAGTTCAGGCCGGTGACCTGGCCGTTGACGCCGAAGAACGACTTGGTGGCGACCGACCAGCGGCGCTCGCAGCCTTCGTCGTGGCTGGTGGAGGTGCGCAGCTTGTTCGGCCACTTGGGCCAGGTGACCAGCTTGTCTTCCTTCTCGGGCGGCTTGGGCATGATCTCGATCTGGGTGACCGAGGCGGCGCCCTGGCGGTTCGAGGTGCCGACGCAATCCGCGCCGGTGTCGCCGCCGCCGATCACCACCACGCGCTTGCCGGTGGCAAGGATGTCGGCGCCCGAGATGGCCTCGCCCGTGACGCGGCGGTTCTGCTGGGTCAGGAAGTCCATGGCGAAGTGGACGCCGGCCAGCTCGCGGCCCGGCACCACCAGATCGCGCGGCTTTTCCGAGCCGCCGGTCAGCACCACGGCGTCAAAGGCGTTCAGCTCGGCCACCGGCACGGTCACGCCCACATGGGCGTTGGTGCGGATCTCGACGCCTTCGGCCGCCAACTGGGCGGCGCGGCGCTCGATGACGGTCTTTTCCAGCTTGAAGTCGGGGATGCCGTAGCGCAGCAGGCCGCCCACCTGGGCGTTCTTTTCGTACAGCACCACCGAGTGGCCGGCGCGGGCCAGCTGCTGGGCGGCGGCCAGGCCGGCCGGGCCGGCACCCACCACCGCCACCTTCTTGCCGGTGCGCGGGCGCGAGGTGTCGGGCTTGACCCTGCCTTCCGACCAGGCGCGCTCGATGATGGCGTGCTCGATGGTCTTGATCGCCACCGGGCTGTCTTCCAGGTTCAGGGTGCACGACGCCTCGCAGGGCGCGGGGCAGACGCGGCCGGTGAACTCGGGGAAGTTGTTGGTGGAGTGCAGGACCTCGATCGCCTCGGCCCAGCGGTTCTTGTAAACCAGGTCGTTCCAATCGGGGATGATGTTGTTCACCGGGCAGCCCTGGTGGCAGAACGGCACGCCGCAATCCATGCAGCGCGCGCCCTGCTTGGCCAGTTCCTCGGCCGAGAGCGGCTTGGTGAACTCGCAGTAATGCTTCACGCGGTCCTCGGGCTTCTCGTAGCCCGGGGTCTGACGCGGAAATTCCTTGAAGCCGGTCGCCTTACCCATCTCAGCGGCCTCCCGCAACAGCGGCCCTGGGGGCCTGGGCCTTGGCCATTTCCTCGAGGGCGCGGCGGTAGTCCACCGGCATCACCTTGACGAACTTGGGCATGTAATATTCCCAATTCAGCAGAATTTCATGGGCCCGCTTGGACCCGGTGTAGTGGATGTGGTTGCGCAGCATGGCCTGGATGCGGTCGGCGTCACCACGGGTCATGTCACCCATGATCTCGACGCGGCCGTGGGTTTCCAGGTCGTGGCTCAAGCCCTCGTGCTTGACCATGGCCTCTTCCTCGGCGGTGACCGGCTCCAGCTCGACCATGGCCATGTTGCAGCGCTTGGCGAAGTCGCCGGCTTCGTCCAGCACGTAGGCGACGCCGCCCGACATGCCGGCCGCGAAGTTGCGGCCCGTGGGGCCGATGACCAGCACGCAGCCGCCGGTCATGTACTCGCAGCCATGGTCGCCCACGCCCTCGACCACCGCGATGGCTCCCGAGTTGCGCACGGCGAAACGCTCGCCGCCGACGCCACGGAAGTAGACCTCGCCCTCGGTGGCGCCGTACAGCACGGTGTTGCCGACGATGATGTTGTCTTCCGGCACGATCTTGGACGATTTCGGCGGATAGATGATGATCTTGCCGCCCGACAGGCCCTTGCCGACGTAGTCGTTACCCTCGCCTTCCAGTTCCAGCGTCACGCCGCGCGCGGCGAAGGCACCGAACGACTGGCCGGCGGTGCCGGTCAGCTTGACGGCGATGGTGTCGTCGGGCAGCCCCTCGGCACCGTGCACCTTGGCCACCGCGCCGCCCAGCATGGCGCCGACGGAACGGTCGTAATTGTGCACCGCCTTGGAAATCTTGACCGGGGTCTTGTTCTGGATGGCCGGCTGCGCCTCGGCGATGAGCTGGCGGTCGAGAACGCCGTCGATCTCGTGCTCTTGGCGCTCGCAGTTGAACACCGGCTCGCCCTTGGCGTCGATCTGGTGGAACAGGCGCGAGAAATCCAGGCCCCCAGCCTTCCAATGCTCGATCGCCTTGTTGGTGTCGAGCAGGTCCGAACGGCCGATCATCTCTTCCAGCTTGCGGAAACCGAGCTTGGCCATCCACTCGCGCACTTCCTCGGCGACGAAGAAGAAGTAGTTGATGACATGCTCGGGCTGGCCCTTGAAGCGCTTGCGCAGTTCGGGGTCCTGGGTGGCCACGCCCACCGGGCAGGTGTTCAGGTGGCACTTGCGCATCATGATGCAGCCCGCCGCGATCAGCGGCGCGGTGGCGAAGCCGAACTCGTCCGCGCCCAACAGCGCGCCGATGACCACGTCGCGGCCGGTGCGCAGCGCACCATCGACCTGAACCGCCACGCGCTTGCGCAGGTTGTTCAGCACCAGGGTCTGGTGGGTTTCGGCCAGACCGATTTCCCACGGAGAGCCGGCATGCTTGATGGAGGTCAGCGGCGAAGCGCCGGTACCGCCGTCGAAGCCCGAGATGGTGACGTGGTCGGCCTTGGCCTTGGACACGCCGGCCGCCACGGTGCCGACGCCCAGTTCGGACACCAGCTTGACCGAGATGCGGGCCGCCGGATTGACGTTCTTCAGGTCGAAGATCAACTGCGCGAGGTCTTCGATCGAATAGATGTCGTGGTGCGGCGGCGGGCTGATCAGGCCCACGCCCGGGGTCGAGTGACGCAGGCGCGCCACGAACTGATCGACCTTGTGGCCGGGTAACTGACCGCCCTCGCCGGGCTTGGCGCCCTGGGCCATCTTGATCTGGATGTCGTCGGCATTGACCAGGTATTCGGCGGTGACGCCGAAGCGGCCCGACGCCACCTGCTTGATGGCCGAACGCATGGAATCGCCGTTGGCCAGCGGCTTGAAGCGGGCCGGGTCCTCGCCGCCCTCGCCGGTGTTGGACTTGCCGCCGATGCGGTTCATCGCCACCGCCAGGGTCGAGTGCGCCTCGGCCGAAATGGAGCCCATGGACATGGCGCCGGTGACGAAGCGCTTGACGATGGCGCTGGCGGGTTCGACCTCGTCCAGCGGAATGCCGTTGCCCGCAGGCTTGATCTCGAACAGGCCGCGCAGCGTCAGCAGGCGCTTCGACTGCTCGTCGATGGTCTGCGAGAACTGCTTGAACGTCTCGTACGAGTTGGTGCGCACGGCGTGCTGCATGGTCTGGATCGTCTCGGACGTCCAGGCATGCTCCTCGCCGCGGTTACGCCAGGCGTATTCGCCGCCCACGTCCAAGGCGTTGCGATAGACCGGCGCGTCGGAATAGGCCAGCTTGTGGCGACGCACCGATTCCTCGGCCACTTCCCGAAGGCCGACGCCTTCGATACGGCCCTTGGTGCCGTGGAAGTACTTGTCCAGGAACGGCGAGGACAGGCCGACGGCATCGAATATCTGGGCGCCGCAATAGGACTGGTAGGTGGAGATGCCCATCTTGGCCATCACCTTCAGGATGGCCTTGTCCACGCCCTTGATGAAGCGCTTCTGGACTTCGTAGGCCGACAACTGCTCGGGCAGCGTCGGGCGCATGGCTTCCAGCGTCTCGAAGGCGAGGTAGGGGTTGATGGCCTCGGCGCCGTAGCCGGCCAGGCAGCACATGTGGTGGATTTCGCGGGCCTCGCCGGTCTCGACGACCAGGCCGACCTGGGTGCGCAGGCCCTCGCGGATCAGGTGGTGGTGCACGGCCGACAC
>JAFAAW010000048.1 GCA_023426365.1 Pseudomonadota bacterium | reverse complement strand
GCGACAACGTTTCCGGCGTCATGCCGGCCAGCGCGCCCATGTCGGTGCGGCTGACCGGGGTGGCGATCAACAGCCCGCCATCGGCCAGGGTGCGGCCGCAGGACGGCACCAACTGGCCAAGCAGCAGCACCAGGCGGTCGCGCACGCACAGCGAGGCCATGCGCAGCATGCGGTCCTGGGCGGCGCCAAGCTCGTCGGCCATGTGGTGGAAGAACACGCCCTCCAGCGCGCGGTTGGCCTCCATGGCCTCCTCGGCCGCCGCTATGGGGAAGGAGCAGATGACCGAACGGGTGGCGCATTGCGCCGACACGCCGTGGCGGCCGCCGTCCAGCACGCCGCGAAAGCCCATGGTGGTGCCCGGGGTGACCAGATGCACCGCCAGCGGTTCGCCGCGCCCGTCGTCGCGGCTGATCACCACCGCGCCCTCGATCAGCGCGAACAGGCGGTCGGCTGGGTCGCCCTGGCGGTACAGCCAGTCGCCGCGCGGGCGGCGCTCGACGGTGCGCGCGCCTTGCAGGTCGTCGGCAAGGTGTTCGACCCCCGCCCACGCCCGCGGTCCCACGACCGGGCAGGCGCGGCAGGGAGGAATGGCGGGCGCAGCGGCGCGGCCGGTGCAGCGGCTTGGATGGGCCATCGGCAATTCCCCAACTAATTGAGGAAAGGGTGACCCAAAGGTGTGGGGCGGGAAAATGACCTAGGTCAATTTTTCGCCGGTGCGCCGGTGGGGGTTATTTCTTCTTGGGACGGAAGGCGGCGCACACCGCCGGGTCGGTTTCCAGATAGGGGCCGCCGATCAGGTCCAGGCAATAGGGCGTGGCGGGGAACACCGCGTCCAGGCAGTCGGCGATGGCGCTGGGCTTGCCCGGCAGGTTGATGATCAGGCTGTGGCCGCGGATGCCGGCGGTCTGGCGCGACAGGATGGCGGTGGGCACCACCTTGAGGCTGGCGGTACGCATCAGCTCGCCATAGCCCGGCATCATCTTGTCGCACACCGCCTCGGTCGCCTCGGGGGTGACGTCTCGGGGCGCGGGGCCGGTGCCGCCGGTGGTCAGGATCAGGCCGCAGCGCTCGACGTCGGCCAGTTCCTTCAGCGTCGACTCGATCACGGCGCGGTCGTCGGAGATGATTCGGGCGACCGCCCGCCACGGCGTGGTCAGCGCGCGGCCCAGCCACTCCGCCATGGCCGGGCCGCCAAGGTCCTGATAGACGCCGGCCGAGGCGCGGTCCGACACGGTGACAAGGCCGATGGGGGCGGGTTCGGTCATGGTGTTGTCCTTTGCGGTTTACGACTGTTCGGCGGGCGAGGGCTGGTCCTCGGACTTGTCGTCCTTGTCCGTCTCCTCGTCCTCCTCGGGCAGCATCAGCACGCCGGCATTATAGTCGTAGTCGAAAATCTCGGCATAGCGGCCCCAGGTGATCACCGTTTCCAGCACGCGCTCGGCCTCGTCGGCCGACAGGTAATCCTGCAGCTCCTGCAAGAACCGCTCCTCGGGCGCGCGGTGGTCGCGGCGCTCGTCCAGCACCCGGCGAATGCGCGCCGCCAGCGGGATGGCGCGCAGCAGATGCTCGGCGAACAATTCCTTGCGGCGCGGCGGCTCGGCGTCGATGAACGCCTTGCCCGCCGGCGTCAGGAAGATGTCGCCCACCGCCAGCCGCGCCAGCCCCAGCACGCGCAGGCCCTCGAACAGGTGGAACAGCGCGTCGTCGGGCAGTTCGGTGAACTCGGCCAGGGCGGGCAGGTCGGCGCGCCCCTCGAACGGCGGCTCGGCGATGGTTTCCAGCAGCTCGGCCATGCGGTTGGGGGTGGCGTCGGGCAGGCGATAGCCGATATGGATGGGCTCGGCCGCCGCGCCGCCGATGGTGCGGGTGGTGGCGGTCATCAGGCCGTAGACCTCGTCCACGATCTGGCGGAAGGCCGGCGAATCGGGGTCGCGCGGATGTTCCAGCCCCACCTTGATCTCGCCCTTCACCCGGCCCGGATCGCTGGAGAAGATGAGCACGCGGTCGGCCATGTAGACCGCTTCCTCGATGTTGTGGCTGACCAGCAGCATGCCCTTGGTGGGGATCTTGCGCTCGCGCCACAGCTCCAGCAGGTCGTCGCGCAGGTTCTCGGCGGTCAGGACGTCCAGGCCAGAGAACGCCTCGTCCATCAGCAGGATGTCGGGGTTCATCACCAGCGCGCGGGCAAAGCCGACGCGCTGGCGCATGCCGCCCGACAGCTCCTTGGGATAGGCGCCCTCGAAACCGCCCAGGCCGATCATCTCGATGGCGGCGTTGGCGCGCTCCTCGCGCTCGGCCGGGCGCACGCCCAGCGCCTCCAGGCCCAGCTCCACGTTCTGCTGCACGGTCAGCCAGGGGAACAGGGCGAAGGTCTGGAACACCATGGAGATGCCCTCGACCGGCCCCTGGATGGGCTTGCCGCGATACAGCGCCTTGCCGCCGTTGCTGCGCACCAGCCCGGCCATGACGCGCAGCAAGGTGGACTTGCCCGATCCCGACTTGCCCTGCAGCGCGATGATCTCGCCCTCGTCCAGGCGGAAATTGACGCCCTCCAGCACGGTGCGCTCGCGGCGGTCGGGGGTGCGGAAGGTCTTGCGCACGTCTTCCAGCAAAAGCAGGGGGGTCTGGCCGGTCATCGGGCGGCTCCGTTCAGGCGATGCGCAAGCGTTCTGCCGCCAGCACATACAGCCGGCGCCAGACGAAGTGGTTGAACCCCATCACATACACGCACATCACCGCGATGCCGAGCGCGATGCGCGGGAAGTCGCCGCTGCCGGTGGCATCGGCGATATAGGAACCAAGGCCGGTCGCCACCAGCCTGGTGTCGCCCCAGGTCACCAGTTCGGCGACGATCGAGGCGTTCCACGACCCGCACGACGCGGTGATGGCGCCGGTCAGGTAGCTGGGGAAGATGCCGGGCAAGATGAAGCGCTTCCACCGCAGCCAGCCCTTGAGGCCCAGGTTGCCCGCCGCGTCCTTGAGGTCGGACGGCAGCGACGAGGCGCCGGAAATGACGTTGAACAGGATGTACCACTGGGTGCCCAGCACCATCAGCGGACTGGTCCAGATTTCCACGTTCAGCTTGAAGTGGACGATCAGCATGACCACCACCGGGAACACCAGGTTGGTGGGAAAGGCGGCCAGGAACTGGGCCACCGCCTGAAGCCGCCCGGCCATGCGCGGGCGCAGGCCGATCCACACCCCCACCGGCACCCAGATCAGCGAGGCCAGCGCGATCAGCACGATGATGCGCAGCGCGGTGACGGCGCCCATGAACAGCACCTCGACGATCTCGCCGAAGCCGACGGCGCCGTGCACGAAGATCGACACCCAGCCCACCGCCAGCAGCACGCCGGCCAGCAGCACGCCATTCCACACCTTGTCCAGCCAGGGCGGCAGCAGCCATTCGGCGGCGGGCGCGCGGGTGCGCTGGGGGCGGCGCGGCATGATGTCGAGGACGGTGCGCCACATCCCCTTGGGCAGGCGCGAGGCGGCGCGGAAGAAGCGGGCGCGCTGCATCAGCGTCAGCAGCCACGATTCCGGGGCCTCCTCGCCGGCGCTCTGCTCGAACTTGAACTTCTCGGCCCAGGCCACCAGCGGACGGAAGAACAACTGGTCATAGGCCAGGATGGCCACCAGCACCGCCAGGATGGCATAGCCGATGGCGGCCAGGTCGCGTTCCTGGATGGCCAGCGCGATGTAGGACCCCACGCCCGGCAGCATGATGGTCTGGCCCGACACCGTGATGGCCTCGGACGCCACCACGAAGAACCAGCCGCCCGACACCGACATCATCATGTTCCACACCAGCCCCGGCACGGCGAAGGGCAGTTCCAGCCGCCAGAAGCGCCGCCAGGGCGACAGGTGGAACATGGACGAGGCCTCGACCAGATCGGTGGGCACCGTGCGCAGCGACTGGTACAGCGACGTGGTCATGTTCCACGCCTGCGAGGTGAAGATGGCGAAGATGGCCGCGCATTCCACCCCCAGCAGGTTGCCGGGGAACAGGGCGATGAAGCCGGTCACCGTGATGGACAGGAAGCCCAGGATCGGAATGCTCTGCAAGATGTCGAGGAACGGGATCAGCACCCGCTCCAGCGCCGGCACCTTGGCCGCCAGCAGGGCGTAGACCAGGGTGAAGGCCAAGGACAGTCCCAGCGCCGCCAGCATGCGCAGCGCGCTGCGCAGCAGGTAATAGGGCAGGTTGGCCGGGTCGAGCGACAGCGGCAGCGGGGTGCCCACGTCATAGGGCGCGTCCATCTGCAACGCGCCCCACGCCAACAGCGCCAGCAGGCCGAACACGATGGGCAGCAACGCCGCGTCCCACAGGTTGGGGCGCAGGTTGGGGCTGACGGCGATGGACGGCAGGAACGGGCGCATTGGGGGCGTCTCGGCGGCTTGGTCGCCACGACATTTACCCGCTTGGCGCCGGGGGGGCGAGCCTTAAATGCTCAGAGGACGGCCGTGTTTGGCCCCCTCGCGCAGGGCCAGCAAACGGTCGCGTTCGGCGATCATCGCGTCCAGCCCGCCATCCTCCAGCGCGGCCTGGGTGCGGCGGCGGTCGTCCATGCCCGCCTGCTGCAGGGCGGTGGTGCGGGCCAGGGCGCGCTCCAGCTCGTCCTTGGCGTCGATGCAGGCGCGATCCACCACGGTGATGAACTGCCCGACCGCCTCGACCAGGCTGCGCATGGAATGGGCCGCGCGCTGCTGTTCCACGGCAACCCGGCGCAACAGGAATTGCTCACACGGCACGACCTTGGACATGGCGCGCTCCCACGGGTTGGTCAGGCTTTAATCACCATACCCAACTGACGGCAAAATAGGCAAACGCCCGTTGCGCCCGAGAGCAAAAAAGTCCCGGAACACACGTAAAAGGATGCGTGTCCCGGCCGGTGCCGCGCCGCAAGCAAAAAGGCCACCGCCCGGGGGCGGTGGCCTTGATGTTCGCATCAGGCTGCGGCTCGACTACTCGTCGCGGCGCACGCCCAGGAACTGCAGCATGAACATGAACAGGTTGATGAAGTCCAGGTACAGGGTCAGCGCGCCCATGATGGCCTTCTTGGAGGCGATCTCGTGGCCGTCGGCCTCCCAGTACATCTCCTTGATCTTCTGGGTATCCCAGGCGGTCAGGCCGGCGAAGATCAGCACGCCGGCGGCCGAGATCACGAACTGCAGCATGGAGCTGGCCAGGAAGATGTTGACGATGCTGGCGATGATCAGGCCGATCAGGCCCATCACCAGGAAGGTGCCGAAGGCCGACAGGTCGCGCTTGGTGGTGTAGCCATAGAGCGACAGGCCGGCGAAGGCGGCGGCGGTGACGAAGAAGGTGCGGGCCACCGAGGCGCCGGTGAACACCAGCAGCACGGTCGCCAGCGACGCGCCCATCAGCGCGGCGTAGACCCAGAAGATGGTCTGGGCGGTGGACGCCTTCATGCTTTCGATCTTGAAGCTGAAGAAGAACACCAGAGCCAGCGGAGCCAGCATCACCACCCATTTCAGCGGGGTGCCGAACAGCAACTGGACGGCGGCCGGCGACGACGCGATCAGGAACGCGACGATGCCGGTCAGCGCCAGGCCGGACGCCATGTAATTGTAGACCCGCAGCATGTACTGGCGCAGGCCCACGTCGATCTGCGCGGCCTCTGCTTGCGCGGGGGTCATGTATTTGCGATCGGAACCGAAGGCCATTGTCGTACCTCAGGTTAGGGGTGAAGCGATTTCGCCACCAATATGGCGCACCCGAAGGGCGAATCAAGCAAGGGCCATTACGGATCGCAAAGAATCGCTCACTCGCCGCGCAGCAGGGGCGCCGCCTTGGCCCGCATGGCGGCGAAGGTTCCGGCGAAGCCGGCCATCAGGCTGGCGACCACGCAGGTGCCGACGGTGGCCACCGCCAGACCGGGCAGGAACACCCAGTCGGCGCGCATGACATGGACCAGGATGGCCCATGACGCCGCCGTGCCGATGACGCCGGCGGCCAGGCCGGTGGCCAGGCCGACGATGCCGAATTCCAGCAGCCATGCCCGCCACAGATCGGCCCGCGTGGCGCCCAGCACCTTGAGCACCACCGCCTCGTAGACCCGGCGGCGGTGGCCGGCCATCACCGCGCCGGCCAGCACCAGCGCGCCGGCGGTCAGCGTCACCAGCGCCGCCAGCCGCACCGCCATGTCGGCATTGGCGATCATCTCGCGCACCGCCACCAGCGCTTCCTTGACCCGGATGGCCGAGACGTTCCCCAGATCGTCGGTGACCGCCTTTTCCACCGCCGCTTCGGCGGCATCGGGGGCGTGGACGGTGGCGATCCAGGTGTGCGGCGCGCCGCGCAGGGCGTTGGGTGACAGGATGAAGGTGAAGTTCATGTTGAGGGTGGACCATTCGATGTCGCGCAGGCTGGCGATGCGCACCTCCAGCTCGCGGCCCAGCACGTTCAGCCCCAGCGTGTCGCCCACCTTGAGCCCGAACCCCTTGGCGATGGCGGCATCCACCGAGGCGAGCGGCGGCCCGTCGTAATCGGCCGGCCACCACGACCCCGCCACCAGCCGCGCCCCCTTGGGCGGCGTCGCCGCCGCCGTCAGGCCGCGGTCGCCGCGCAGCGCCCATTCGGCCTCGGGCGCCACCACCACCTCGGATGCGGGGCGGCCGTTGATGCGGGTGATGCGGCCGCGCACCATGGGGGCCTCGTCCACCCGCGCGGCGGGGGCGACGGCGCTGACCACGCCGTTGAAGCGCTCCAACTGGTCGGGCTGGATGTCGATGAAGAAGAAGCTGGGCGCCTCGGCCGGCATGCGTTCGCCGAACTGGCGGGCCAGATTGCCCTCGATCAGGGCGATGGTCACCAGCACGGTCAGGCCCAGCCCCAGGCTGAGCACCACGCTGACCACCGCGCTGCCCGGCCGGTGCAGGTTGGACAGCGCCAGCCGCCCGGTGGGATGGGCCAGCGGCCCCTGCCGGCGCGCGCTCAGCCGTGCCGCCGCCCGCGACACCAGCGCCGCCAGGGCGCGGAACAGCCCCAGCGTGGCGATGGCGGCGGCGACGAAGGCGGCGGCCAGAGCGGGCCGGTCGGCCGACACCACCGCCAGCGCGGCCAGCGCCAGCGCCAGCAGCGCCAGCACGGCCAGCGGCGCGCGGCCCGGCCATGTCGGCAGGGGCGTGATGGTCTGGCGGAACAGGGCGGTGGCCGGCACCATGCGGGCACGGGCCAGCGGCCACAGGGTGAACACGGCGGCGGTCAGCACGCCGAAGGCGGCGGCCACCGCCAGCGGCCCGGCATAAAGGCCGGTGCGGGCGGCCAGCGGCAGCTTGTCGGCGGCCACCGCCACCACCAGCGCCGGCACGGTGGCGCCCGCCGCCAGGCCGATCAGGATGCCGATTCCCGCCAGCAGGGCGACCAGGCCGGCATAGGTGGCGAAGATCAGGCGTGCCGGCGCGCCCACTGATTTCAGCACGGCGATGGTGTGGGAACGGCCGTCCAGATAGGCCTTGACCGCGTTGGCAACGCCGATGCCGCCCACCAGCAGCGCGGTCAGACCCACCAGGGTCAGGAAGGCGGCCAGATTGTCGAGGAAGCGGCCCACCCCCGGCGCCGCGTCCGAGGTGTCGCGCATCTGCCAGCCCGCCTGGGGGAAGGCGGCGGCCAGCCGCGCCTTGGCCTCGGCGGCGCCGATGCCGTCGGCCAGGGCAAGGCGATAGGTCCAGCGGATCAGGCTGCCCGGCTGGTCAAGGCCCGTATCGGCCAACGCCGCCAGCGGCACCATCAGGCGCGGGCCGAAGGCCAGCGCGGTGGCGATGCGGTCGGGTTCCTTGGCGATGACGGCGCGGATCTGGAAGCGGGCGTTGCCCACCTCGACCACGTCGCCCAGCGCGATCCCCAGCCCGCCCAGCAGGTTGGCGTCGGCCGCCGCGCCCCAGGCGCCATTGCGCGGTTCGCCCAAGGCGCCGTCGCGTGGTTCGCCCCCGGCGCCATTGCGCGGTTCGAAGACGTCGGCGGGGTCCAGCGCCGGCTGCAGGTCCAGGCGGCCGGCCAGCGGATAGGCGCCGTCCACGCCCTTCAGCTCCACCAGGCGGCGCGCGCCGTTGTCGGGGGTGCGCGCCATGGCGCGCAGCTCCACCCCCTCGGACACGGTGCCCAGGCCGCGCAGGGCGGCGCGCTGGTCGGCGTCGATGGGGCGGTAGGACTGGCGTAGATCCAGATCGCCGCCCAGCAGGGTGCGCGAATCCTCGGCCAGCGCCGAATGGAAGGCGGCCCGCAGCGACCCCGAGGCGGCGATGGCGGCCACGCCCAGCGCCAGGCAGGCGATCAGGATGCGAAAGCCCTTTAGCCCTGCGCGCAGTTCGCGCCGGGCGTATTTTGCGGCCAGACCGATCATGGGCGGCGCGCCCCGCCGGTGCGCGTTCGGGAGGGGCCGGTCATTGCGCCACCTCGGCCACGGGCGCGTGATCGGCGGCGATG